>JBFXDI010000005.1:12500-63301 GCA_050181295.1 Parvibaculaceae bacterium
CCGATTCCGCCCGCCGCAGCGAAAGCTGCCAGTTCGCCCGCTCGGCCCCATGTCTATCGGAGTGGCCTTCGAGACGGAAGGCAAGTTCCCGATGCTCCTTCATCACGCTCGCGACGCTCCTCAGCCACCTCCGAGACTCGGCGTCGAGGGCGGAGCTCCCGGAGGCGAAGTGCACGCGATCCTGAGA
Source organism: Parvibaculaceae bacterium (assembly GCA_050181295.1). Classification (GTDB taxonomy): domain Bacteria; phylum Pseudomonadota; class Alphaproteobacteria; order Rhizobiales; family Aestuariivirgaceae; genus JBFXDI01. The sequence continues at coordinate 12,688 of JBFXDI010000005.1, forward strand.
GCCGCCGCTACAGGCGAGGGCCGGCCCAACGAAAGCGATCCCAAGCAGGATACATGCGGCACCTGACCGAAACCTGCCCATGCCGACCCTGGCCGAAACTTGCGGTTGCAGCGTTCACTATGACCTGCAAGAACACGCTCTGTCAAAGGTCGAGGAAGACCCTGCAGAACCTGGAGATCGGGGAATGGCCCGAAAGAAGAGCAAGGCGCGCAAGGTTTATCTCCTCGGTCATTCACGCTACATCGACGCCGAGCAGATCGAGACCGATGACAAAATCCTCGGTGTCTTCACGTCCCTTCGGAAAGCGAAGGCCGCGAAAAAACGCGCCGCCCAGCTTCCGGGATTCAAGGACCGCGACTGCCGGTTTACCATCGACCTTTTCCTGAAGAACGAGATGCACTGGGCGGAGGGGTTCGTCACCGTCACGAGTCCGCGCATTCGACCGACGACATGGCTGATCGACCGCAGACACGATTCACTTGCGGGACGCGAGCCCATCTCCGACAGCGACTGGCAGGCACTGCTGCAGATCGACTCTCTGGATGCCGAGGACACGGCGGACCGTCGCAAGCTCAAGCGCCTCGTGAGCCATCCCGAATGTCTCGTGCGCAGCGCCGCCATCGAGGCGCTGGCGTTCGCAAAGCACGCATCGATCCGCATGCTGTTCGTCCATGCGCTGAGGGACCCGGAACCCCTCGTGCGCGTGGCGGCGGTGGAGGCGCTCGGAATCCGTGGGCGGCCGAAGGATCTGGCTTTCGTCATTCCGATGCTGGGCGACAGCGAGAGAGCGGTGCGCATCTGCGCTGCGGATACCGTCGGCTATCTCGACAACCCCGACGGGGTGAAGCCTCTGGAGCGGCTTGCCATCAGCCGCTCCAAGCATGAGCGCGGCGCAGCCATGGCGTCGCTTGTCCAGCTCGGACGAAGAGAGCGGTTTAAGGAGTTGCTGGCGCTGCTCGATGCGCGGGACCCTCTTGCCCGGAACGGCGTCGTGCGCGCCTTCGCTTCCGTGGCGAGCGGCGAGTACTACGAAAAGCTGACGTTGCAGAGCGATGAGGAAAGGGCAGCGCTTGCGGAGGCGTTGAAGAGGCGGATTCCGCGCGAGCCGCTGGATTGGCTGCGGGCCGAGATGCGTCTGCTGCTGACGGGCGTGCTGCGGCTCCAACTGAAGAGGCATTAGATGGCGTCGATGGACGTGGAAAGGCTGGAGGCGCTGGCTGCGAGGCTTGAGGCGATTCCGGCCGTTGCGCGGCTGGCGCTCGACGGGGAGCCCGGTGGCTGGCGGGTTGCCTACAACCTGATGGAGACGGAGGAAGCAGGCCTCAAGATCGTGAGGCACCTCATTCCAGCCCTGGAGGCGGCAACCACTCGCGAGGCGGCCGAGGACGCTCTGCACGATCTTCGCGAGGAAGTGCGGCATCTCCTCTATCACGTCGTCGATTGCGGCCTCTTCGAGGACATGCTGCCTACCGAACAATCGGCTTGACAGCGGCACGCTGTTTGGATTATATTCCGGCATTCTCCAAAGCGACGGCTTGAGGGAGGCGCGACGCTCCCGCCGCCCTTTGCTCCACGCCGGGGTGCGCGAGGGCGCGCACCCTCCAGTCAGGGGCGGACTGGGCCTACCGATTGTCATGGCCCGGCTTGTCCGGGCCACCCAGTATCCATTGGGGTTCGCCGGCAACTGCTGGATCCCCCGGCCTCGCCCTCGGCTCGCCGGAGGATGACAACGGATGTTTGAAGCGTGAGGCGTCGGCGCCACCAGCATAATTCGCAAGAGCAGTTCCATGACCGACACCAGGCGGACGCGGCATGACTGGCGCGCGGTCGAGCGCGCTCTCCTGGAAGAGGGGCTCACCGTGCCCGAGGCGGCGCTGCGCTTCTCGATCCCGAAGACTACGCTCTACAACCATGCGCGGCGCAAGGGCTGGGCGCTGCCGGAAGCGCCGCGCGGCGGGCGACGCGTCGGCGTCGATCCGTCCACGGAGGATATTCTCGAACGGCTGAAGCGCGTGGCGCATGCGAGGATCGAAGCGCTGGAAGCCGACGCGGTCGAGGCGAGCGAGACGCCCGAGCCGCACATGCGGGCGATGGAACGGCTGCTGAAGCTCGTGGAGCGCATGGACGTGCTCATCAAGACGCGGGCGAAGCGCGTGCCGGCCCGACTCTCGCCGCAGGAGCGGGCGCGGCGCTTCGAGGAAGTCTACGACAAGGTCGTGCGCATGATCGAGCAGATCCGCGGGGCGCCGCTGCCGGACTGAGGACGGAAGACCGAAGACAGAGGACGGAAGACAATGGGCGCGAGGCATGACTGGGCGGGGATCGAGCGGGCGGCGCGCGTCGATCGCCTGCGACCGTCGGAGATCGCGCGGCGGTTCGGCGTGCCGCTCTCGACCTTCTACTACCGGGCGCGGCGGGAGGACTGGCCGCTGCCGCTCGACGGGCCGGCAGCGGGAGCGGATGGGTCCGGGCGGGAGGGCGAGCAGGGCCTCGTCACGCGGCTCACGCGCGTAGCGCTCAAGCGGCTGATCGAGCTCGAGCAGGGCGCGGGCGCGAAAACCCCGGAAGCGGCGGTGAAGGCGGTCGAAGGCGTGCTGAAGCTCGTGGAGCGGATCGAGACGCTGGAAGCCGCGGGCGGCGGACAGCAGCGCAAACCGATGACGCCGGAGGAGAAGGAGCGCATGCGTGAAAGCCTCGCGGCCCAGGTCCACCGGACACTCGATCGGCTGCGGAGCGGTGAGGGGAAAACCCCACCCCTGCCCCTCCCCCCAAGGGGGAGGGGTGCGGAAGCGCTTTCGCCTGTGACGATCCCGGACAGCCGCTCACGCGGCTTCCGGGATGACAGGGTTGACCGGAGCCCTAGCCGGTCGGGCTGAGACTTCCGCTCATTCCCGCGGAAGCCGGAATCCAGCAACGCCTGACTCTGGGTCCCCGCCTTGCGGGGACGAGCGTCCACAGCCCAACGGCGATTTCCGGGATGACAATGTCATTGATGCGTTCCGGACTACCGGATGACGGCGTCGTTCACTACAGGTTGGCCTTCGCGACCTTGAGCCAGTCGCGGTCGGCGTCGGTGACGATGGCGGGGCGGCTGCCGGCGGCGCGAACGATGCCCTCGAACAGTTCGCGCGCCTTCGCGGGCTCGCCGCGCTTCAGGAGCAGGAGCCCGTAGCGGGCGCGCGCCTCCAATCCGGCGAAGTATCCGCACAAGGCCTCGTACTCCTGGGCCGCCTCGTCGAGCCTGCCTTCCGCCTCGAGCGCGCGGGCATAGACGAGATGCGCCTCCTGGTCCCTGAGCTTCGGATGCGCGGCCCTCAAGCCGTCCAGTGTCGCGAGCGCGCCCTTGCCGTCGCCGGAGCCGAGCTCGGCGCGCGCCAGCGGCACGAGCACCGCCGGATCGTCGGCATAGATGCCCTGCGCCGCGGCGCGATAGAGGGAAATGGCGTCGTCCCACATGCCCCTCCTCTCGCATTCCTCGGCGAAGGCGCGCTTGGCTCCGACCGAGTCGGTGAGCTCCGCCGCCTCGCGCCGGCGCCGCCACTCGCGGTCGGGGTCCATGATGGTGCCGATGTCGGTCGCGACCCTGCGTGCCCGGCGCGTCTGGGCGAGCTCGGGCACGAGCTCGAAGAGGACATAGGCGATCGAGCCGATGCCCGGCAGGAAGATCAGGATATAGAGCCAGTAGAAGGGCCGGCCCGTCTTCATCGCGTGCACGGCGAACCCGATGGCGAGCAGCATGTGCGCCATGGCGAGCAGCGGCATCGGTAGCCCCCGAGGAAACCTGCAACCGAGGGGGGAAACTAGGCGAGCGGCCGCATCCGCACAAGATGCATCGCGGCCCTTGCATAGGCCTCGATTCCCTGCCGCTGCGACCGCAAGTTCCGGGTGGCGGCGCTATGCTCCGGCGGGGGAGAAAGGGGCATGGAAAAGCTCAAAACTCCCGACTTTCAGAAGGTGGCGGAAGAGCTCGACGCCTGGGGCGCAGCCGTGATCGAGGGGCTGATCGCGCCCGAAAACTGCGCCGATCTCGCGGCGCTCTATGACGAGGAGGCCCGCTTCCGCAGCCGCGTGGTCATGGCGCGGCACGGCTTCGGGCGGGGCGAATACCAGTATTTCTCCAACCCGCTGCCCGAGACCGTGAGAACCTTAAGGGAAACGCTCTATCCGCCGCTCGCCGAGATCGCCAATCGCTGGAACGCGCGGCTCGGCGAGGCCGTGCGGTTCCCGGCGCGGCACCAGGCGTTCCTCGCCCGCTGCCGCGCTGCCGGACAGACGAACCCGACGCCGCTGCTGCTCCGCTACGGGCCCGGCGACTACAACTGCCTGCACCAGGATCTCTACGGCGAGCACGTGTTCCCGCTGCAGGTGGCGGTGCTCCTGTCGAAGCCCGGATCCGACTTCACGGGCGGCGAGTTCGTGCTCGCCGAGCAGCGGCCGCGCATGCAGTCGCGCGCCGAGGTGGTGCATCTCAAGCAGGGCGACGCGGCCGTCTTTCCGGTGCGCGAGCGGCCGGTCAAGGGCACGCGCGGCACCTACCGCGTGAAGCTCCGGCACGGCGTGAGCCGGGTGCGCTCGGGAAAGCGGCACACGCTCGGCATCATCTTCCACGACGCGGCTTGAACCTCCGATCCAAGGGCCCGCAAGGCGACCTTGCCTCCCTCCCGCGCACTCGTGCTATCGTCGCCCGCAAGGCCGGCGGCCGGCGCGGGGCTTCCGGGGACAACGGGAGGAAGCGCGAGCGTGGCCGTCCGAGGGATACCGAGACGCTTTGCCGAGACGCGGCGCGGCGTGCATGCGCGGATCGTGGAGGAGCTCGGCTCGCGCATCGTCGCCGGGGTCTATCCTCCCGGCAGCGCGCTCCCGGCGGAGGGCGACTACGGCATCCAGCAGTCGGTGAGCCGCACTTCCGTCAGGGAGGCGGTGAAGACGCTCTCGGGCAAGGGGCTCGTCGAATCGCGCCCCAAGACGGGGACGCGCGTGCGCCCCAGGCAGGCCTGGAACATGCTCGACCCGGACGTCGTGGCCTGGGCCTTCGGCTCGACGGGCAACCGCGGCTACGGGCACGACTTCTACGAGTTCCGGCGCATCTTCGAGCCGCAGGCGGCAGCGCTCGCGGCCGAGCGGCGGAGCGCTGCCGATCTCGAGCGGCTGCGCAAGGCGCTTGCCGCGATGGGGGCGGCTCGGAAGGGGGAGGACTGGATCGTCCCCGACATGCAGTTCCACCAGACGATCCTCGAGGCGACGGGCAACGACCTCCTCATGTCGCTCGGGCATCTGCTGGAGCCGGTGCTGGGCCGGAGCTTCTCCCTCATGAGCACCGACACGAGCCGCCTCGGCGTGTGGTTCTCGCGCCATGAGGCCGTCTATCTCGCGATCGAGGCCGCCGATCCGGAGCGCGCGTCGGGGCTGATGACGGATCTCCTGATAGGCTCGCTCGACGATCTCGACTCGATCTTCCTGCGGCAGACCGGAACGGAAGCCGACAGGGCGCCGCTGCGGGGGAGCGCATGATCGAGCCGGCCACCTTCATCACCTATGTCGCGATCGTGCTCGGCTTCGTCTTCATCCCGGGACCGGCGACCCTCCTCACGATCGCGCGGGCGACGAACTCGGGGACGAAGGCCGGCATCGCCACCGGCGCCGGCATCGCGGTCGGGGACCTGCTCCACACCGTCATGGCCATCGTCGGCATCTCGGCCATCATCGCCGCCTCGGCGGAACTCTTCAGCCTCATCAAATATGCCGGGGCCGCCTATCTCGTCTACCTCGGCATCCGGGCCATGATCGAGAAGGCGCCCGCTGCCCCTGGCGCAGGGGCGCTCCCGATCTCGGCGGGCAGGGCCTTCCGGCAGGCCGTGCTGGCGGAGGTCCTGAACCCGAAGACCGCGCTCTTCTTCCTCGCCTTCCTGCCGCAGTTCGTGCGGCCGGAGAACGGCTGGGTGGCGCTCCAGCTCACGATTCTCGGGGTGGTGTTCGTCCTTCTGGGCCTCCTCAGCACCGTGGTCTTCGCCCTGAGCGCCGGCGGCCTCGGCAGCCTGCTGCGCCGCCGTCCGGGCGTGCTCAAATGGCAGGGCAAGGTGGTCGGCGGCGTCTATTGCGCGCTGGGCGTGCGCCTGGCGCTGCAGGACCGCTGAGCCGGGCCGCTCAGCCCGTCAGCGAATTTTCGCTGGCGGCGGCGCAAATTTTGGATAAAATGCGGCAATCCTGAGCCGCGAGGGTGGCGGTAGACTTCGGGTCGCCGGCTCCAGGAGCAACCTCGTGAACAGGAGAAATCCATGTCCAGATATCGCATGTTGTACCTAGCTGCAGGTGCAGCCTCCACCCTCATCGCTGCAGCTGGAACAGCGAGCGCGGGCAGCTACTACTACAACAACGACTACGGCAACTCCTATTACCACGCCTACGGCTCCAACTATAACTGCAAGCAGGTGATCGTCGGCTACCGCAAGGTGAAGGTCTACGATTCCGGATCAGGCTATGGTTACGGCTATTATGGCGGCGGCTACCGCTACGTCAGGGAGCCGATCTACAAGAACCAATGCAGTTACAACGGCTACTGAGCGCATTGTCGGCGCAACGCTGACGCGCTAGGTCTTCCCGCCCGCCCCTCGCAAGGGGGGCGGGATCGTTTTTCGCAAAGGTCCGAATGCCGGTGAGCGCGCGCCCTTCCGTCGCCATCATCATGGGAAGCCAGTCCGACTGGGAGACGATGCGGCACGCCGCGGCGACGCTGAAGGAGCTGGGCGTTCCTCACGAGGCGCGCATCGTCTCCGCCCACAGGACGCCCGAGCGCCTCTATGCCTTCGCGAAAGGTGCTGCCGGCGAGGGCTTCAAGGTCATTATCGCCGGGGCCGGCGGCGCGGCGCATCTGCCTGGCATGACGGCGTCGCTGACCAGCCTGCCGGTGCTCGGCGTGCCGATCGAATCGAAAGCGCTCGGCGGCGAGGACAGCCTGCACTCGATCGTTCAGATGCCGGCCGGGGTGCCGGTCGGCACGCTCGCCATCGGCAAGGCGGGCGCGATCAACGGCGCGCTGCTCGCGGCCCAGATCCTGGCGCTCTCGGACGCGAAGCTCGCGCGCCGGCTCGCCCAATGGCGCAAGCGGCAGACCGATGCCGTGGCGGAGACGCCCGAGACCGATGCCTGAGATCGTCGCTCCCGGCGGAACCGTCGGCATATTGGGCGGCGGGCAGCTCGGGCGCATGCTGGCGCTCGCCGCCGCCAGGCTCGGCCTCAGGTGCCATGTCTATGCGCCCCCGGGCGACAATCCCGCCTTCCAGGTGGCGGCGCTGCACACCGCGGCAGCCTATGACGACAAGGCGGCTCTCGACCGCTTCGCGAGAAGCGTCGACGTCGCGACCTTCGAGTTCGAGAACGTGCCGGCGGAAACGGTCGAGCGGCTCGCGGCGCTGACGCGCGTCGCACCCTCCGGACGCGCGCTTGCCGTCTCACAGGACAGGCTTGCGGAAAAGACCTTCATCGCGGGTCTCGGCATTCCCGTCGCCCCCTTCGCGGCGGTCGACGGCGTGGCCGATCTCAACGAGGCGGTGGCGCGCATCGGATGCCCCGCGATCCTGAAGACGCGCCGGCTCGGCTATGACGGCAAGGGGCAGGCGAAGATCCTCGATCCGCATGGGATCGATGCGGCATGGCGCGCAGTGGGCGAGAAATCATGCGTGCTCGAGGGCTTCGTGCCCTTCGCGGCGGAGCTCTCCGTGATCGCGGCGCGCGGCAGCGACGGCAGCTTCGCGGCCTACGACGTGCCGCTCAACGTGCACGCCAACCACATTCTTTCGACCTCAACCGTGCCGGCGGGCATATCGGATGCAACGCTTCAGAACGTGCGCGCCATCGCGAAATCCATCACAGACGGACTCGGCTATGTGGGCGTGATCGGGGTCGAGCTGTTCCTCCTGCGCGAAGGGGAAGGGGAGCGGCTGGTGGTGAACGAGATCGCGCCCCGCGTGCACAACTCCGGGCACTGGACGCTCGATGCCTGCACGGTCAGCCAGTTCGAGCAGCATATCCGCGCGGTGGCAGGCTGGCCGCTCGGCGATCCCTCCCGCCACAGCGATGCAGTGATGCACAACCTTATCGGGGATGACGTCCACGCCTGGAAGGACTGGGCGGAAAAGCCCGGCGCAGCGGTGCATCTCTACGGCAAGGCGGAAGCGCGGCCGGGGCGCAAGATGGGTCACGTGACGGTGATCAAGCCGCGACCCTGATCTCGCCCGGTCCGGCTCGTTGCCGCAGCTGGAGCGGCATTGGACAAAATCCAGCTCTGATGCCATATTGAATGCCATAGAAAGACGTCAAAGGAATGGCATCATGGCCACCACCAAGCGAGCGCAAAAATCCCAGGACCGTTCCAAGCCCGCCAGGAAAAAGGCTCGCAGGCTGGCGACGACGGGACAGTTTGCCGTCAAGGCGGCAAAAAGGAAGCCGAGCAGCACGTCGCCTGGCCTGAGCGGGGGGATGCTGGTGAAGGCGCTCATGGATGCCAGGGGCACGGTGTCCGCCGATCTGGTGGCGAAGCGGTTCGGCATGTCGAAGATCCAGCTTGCCGAGACGGTCGGCCTGCCGCGCGAGACGGTCTACCGCGCCCAGCGCCTCAACGCTCCGAAGGCGCAGGCGCGCACGACCGAGATGCTGGAAATCGTTGCCCGCATTGTCGACTGGGCGGGAGGGGAGAAGCAGGCCCTGGCGTGGTATCGCGCCGAACCCATCGCAGCGTTCGGCGGCCGGACCGCGGAAGCGCTCGTCAAGGAAGGCAGGGCCGCGGCCGTCCGCAACTATCTCGATCATGTCGCGACGGGCGGGTTCGCTTGAGGTGGCAGGGCACCTGCTATCGCGCACACGATCCCCGATGGGCCTGGACGCCGACCTCCGGGGAGGGCGCTGCTGCCAAGGGAGGCCGCTTCAATCCCGTTGGGGTGCCCGCTCTCTATCTTGCGCTCAGCATCGAAGGCATGCTCCTCGAGATGGGGCACGGATTTGCGCACCGCTTCGACCCCTTGACCGTCTGCTCCTCCAGCGTCGATGTCGATGATCTCGCCGATCTGAGGACCGTGAGGGGACGGGCCGCAGAAGGCGTGAAGCTGGCCGACATGGAGTGTGCCTGGAGCCACGAACTCGCGCTCGGGAAGGTTCCACCGTCATGGCGCATCAGCACGGCGCTCATCGAAAGGGGCGCGGCGGGCATCCTCGTGCCGTCCTTCGCCACGGGTGCAAGGTCCGATATAGGCAACCTCGTGCTGTGGCGCTGGGGGGCGTCGCTTCCGCACAAGGTCGAAGTGCACGATCCGGAAGGCCGGCTGCCGAGGGATCAGGCGTCCTGGGCGGATCCCTCCCAAAAGGGCTCCTGACCCCCTCGACAGGGGGCTTTGGCTCTGGTACACCCGCCGGCAATCTTCGGGGATGATTCCCCGGAGGCGCTCCTGTGCATCCCCGGATGTCCTTCCGCGCCTCAAGATTCTGGACAACACACTGGATCAATCACGGGACTGGCTCGTGCAGGTAATCGTTCGCGACAACAACGTCGATCAGGCGCTCAAGGCCCTCAAGAAGAAGATGCAGCGCGAGGGCATTTTCCGCGAGATGAAGCTCCGCGGCCACTACGAAAAACCCTCCGAGAGACGCGCCCGCGAGAAGGCCGAGGCCATCCGACGCGCCCGCAAGCTCGCCCGCAAGCGCGCCCAGCGCGAGGGCCTGGTGGCCGGCGCTCCGCGCCGCGCACCCGCGAAGTAATCGGCCGCCCGTCTCCCCCAACGGTTTCATCGACCGACGATCCGGGACAATCGCGAGCATGATGCCGAAAAGTGTGAAGCACTTTTCGGATCACATCATGCTCTCCATAGAATCGATCACGCTTACGAGTTTGGGTTGAACCCAAACTCGTCGTGATCGAACGCGGTTTCCGGGATGACAAGAAAAAGGGCCCGGCCGTGACGTCTCCATTGGTTCGTCATTGCCGCCCCGGACTGGGGTTGACCCGGCAATCCTTTGGTTAAGCCGCCACAAGAAAAGGATGGCCGGCTCGGGGGCCGGCCATGACGCCTTCGAGGGCCTGACGCTTCGGTCACCCCACCCCTGCCCCTCCCCCTTGAGGGGAGGAGTGCGGATGTCAGCCTGAAGGCGCCGCCGCGTGGCGGGAGAGAAACGCATCGAGGCGCTGCCAGAGTTCCGGCGTCATGGCCGCGACGTGGCCGGATCCCGGCAGCTCGACCATCTCCTTGGGGTCCGGCGCCGCCTCGAACAACCGCCGGCCGAGCGCGACGGGGACGATTGTGTCCCCGGTCCCGTGGAACACGAAGAGCGGCGAGCGGAGCTTGCCGATCACGTCGGCCGAACGGAACTGGTCGCGCATGAGGAGGCCCACGGGCAGGAACCAGTACTGGCGGCGCGCGACGTCGGCGGCCGAGGTGAAGGGCGAATCGAGCACGAGCGCCGCCACGCGGTGCTTCACCGCCAGCGGCACGGCTATGCCTGAGCCGAGCGACTCTCCGAAGAGCACGATGCGTTCCGGTCCGATGCCGCGCTCGCCAAGGAAGGCGAGCGCCGCCTCGCCGTCGGCGAGAAGGCCGCTCTCGGTCGGGCTGCCGCTCGAGCCGCCATAGCCGCGGTAGCCCAACGCCAGAACGCCGTAGCCTGCGTCATGGAAGCGGCGGAAACGCTCGGCGCGGTCGGCGATCGATCCGGCGTTGCCCTGGAAGTAGACGATCACCGGCTTGTCTCCGGACGCAGGCGCGTACCAGGAGACGAGGCGCTCGCCATCCGCCGGCGCGAGCTCGACGATCTGGAAGTCGGCAAGCCCCATTTCCGCCGGCGCGATCCGGCGCGTGTCGGGATGGTACTGCATCTGCCGCTGCAGGAAGAACATGGCGCCGGCGAAGGCGACATAGAGGGCGGCGAGGGCGACGAGGATCTTCATGGAAGCACTATGAAGCGGCTTGCCTTCATTTGCCATTGCCGGGCTTGTGCAGGCAATTCGCGCATGGCGGACAGGATACCCGCGTCAGGCGCCTGAATCCCCACCCGGCCGTCGCTATCGCGCCGACCGACCTCCCCCCAAAGGGGAGGTGTGCAGAAAACTGAACCTGCAGGGCTGTTCAAACAGAGACTGCGGGATCGATACGCGCACCCCCTTGGGGGAGGTGTGCAGAAACGGAATCTCCGGCCGTCGAAAGAGAAACTGGGGAATCGACACGCGCACCCCTCCCCCTTCGGGGGGAGGGGCAGGGGTGGGGATTCAAGGCAAGCTCAACGAACGCCGCTGCGCAGCAGGTCGTGCACGTGGACGATGCCGACCGGGCGGCCGTCCTCCACCACGAAGAGCGCGGTGACGGGCGGGGCGGGCTTGTTCATGTAGGCGAGGGCCTCGGCCGCGAGCGCGTCGGGCGCGATGACCTTCGGCCGCTTCGTCATGATGTCGCCGGCGCGCCGCTCGAGCAGCGTGGCGCTCATGTTGCGGCGGAGATCGCCGTCGGTGACGATGCCGACGAGCCGGCCCTCCGCGTCCACGATGCCGACGCAGCCGAAGCTCTTCTCGGTCATCACGAGGAGCGCCTTCGCCATGGTCGTGTCGGGTAAAGCGAGCGGCAGGTCCGCGTGCATCAGATCGCGCACATGGGCAAGCGCGGCGCCGAGCCGGCCGCCCGGATGGAGCAAGCGAAATTTTCCGGCGGTGAAGCCCTTGTCCTCGAGCAGCGTGACGGCGAGCGCGTCGCCGAGCGCCAGCTGCATGGTGGTCGAGGTGGTGGGCGCGAGACCGTTCGGACAGGCCTCCTCGGCCTTCGGCATGAGGAGCGTCACGTCGGCGGCGTTGGCGATGGTGCTGCCGGCCTTCGCCGTGATGGCGACGAGCGGCACGCCGAAGCGCTTGGCATAGGTGAGGAGATCGCGGAACTCGCCCGTCTCGCCCGAATTCGACAGCACGAGCAGCGCGTCGTCGGAGGTGATCATGCCGAGGTCGCCGTGGCTCGCCTCGGTCGGGTGGATGAAGATGGCGGGGGAGCCCGTGGAGGCCAGCGTGGCCGCGATCTTGCGCGCCACATGCCCGCTCTTGCCGACGCCCGAGGCGACGATGCGGCCCTTGACCTTGCGCAGGAGCCCAATGGCCGCGACGAAGGCGTCGCCCAGGCCGTCGTCCAGAACGTCGAGCAGCGCCTGGAGCCCCTGGCGCTCGCGCGTCAGGGTGCGGCGGGCCGATTCGAGATAGGCGTCGCGGGAGGCGTCCGTGTCGCCCGTGTCCTTCAGCGGCTTGACCATGACGTACATCCTAGCGGAAGCGGGCGCGCCCGGGGACTGGATTCGGCGCGGGAGCCGCGCAACCCGAGAAGGCCGGCCGTCCTCGAGCAGCACAGCAGGTTGACGGCCTGTTAACCATGATCCCGCTAGCTTGCCAAGCATGCTCGAGAGGCAAGCGCCGCCCGCATGCCGCCCTCGATCCGAAGCTCCGCCGCCTTCGAGAGGACGATGGGCCGCAACCATATTGCCGCACTGCTGGCGCTCCTGCTGATCGGAGGGTTCCGTCCCGCCCTGGCGCAGGAGGCCGACATGCTCCGTGGGACGCAGGACCCCCTTGCACCCCTCGAGGAGGCCGATCCGACGCTCAGGGGTACGGAGGACATCGACACCCAGCAGGGGCTCGCGATCCCGGCGCCGCCACCCCCGCCACAGCTCACCGTTGGACCCGCGCCGGAGGAGAGCGAGCCGCCGCTTCGCCGCAAGGGCGCGGAGGAGGAACCCTTCGCGCCGCTCGGCGTCAGGACCGGCGGCCTCATCCTCTATCCGGCGCTCGAGCTCGGCGGCGTCGTCACCGACAATGTGCGGCAGACGAAGCGCGACCGGAAGAGCGACATCGGCCTCAGGGTCGCGCCGGCGCTCAGGGTCGAGAGCGACTGGGTGCGGCACGCGCTCCGCCTCTCGGCCAACGGCGACTTCACCTTCTACGAGACCTATGACGACTTCAACCGCACCAACCTCGACGCGGAGGCGGGGTTGCGGCTCGACGTCAGGCGCTCGACCACGCTCGACCTCACGGCGAACTACAGCCTCACCCAGACCTCGTCCTCCGACATCGAGGTGCCGAACAACGCGGTCGGGCAGCGGCAGGACGAGGAGGCGGGCGTGCTCGCGGCGCTCAAGCACCGCTTCAACCGCCTGGAGGCGACGCTCACCACCGGCGCCTCGTGGCTCTTCTACGGCGACGTCGATCTCGCAGGCGGCGGAACGGAAGACAACTCCGACCGCGACTATGTGGAGCCGAGCGCGGGCCTAAGACTCGGCTACGAGGCCTCGCCCGCTTTCACGCCCTTCATCGAGGCGGTCTATGCGCCGCGTATCCACCACAAGGAAGTCGACCGCTCGGGCCTGCGGCGCGATTCCGACGGCGGATATGCGCGCGCCGGCACGGCCTTCAACGTCTCCGAGATCTGGTCCGGCGAGGCGGCGCTTCGGGTTGACGTGCGCGACTACGAGGATCCAACGCTCGACACCGAAGCGCTCGTGGGCTTCGACGCCAACGTCTCCTGGCGGCCGACGCGGCTGACGACGGTGACGCTCACCGGCAAGACCGGGCTCGAGGAGAGCTCGTTGCCGGGGGTGAGCGCAGTCCGTTCCTACGAGGCGGGCCTCGATGTCACGCACGCGCTGCGGGAGAACATCATTTTAAGCGCCGGGACCGGCTTCGCCTTCGCGGACTATCCGGGCAAGTCGGACGACGAGTGGCAGGCGGACGCCAACCTCGCGCTCTCCTATATCCTCAGGCGCAACATCGAGTTCGTGCTCGGCTACGAGTTCACGCATCTGGAAAGCAAGGCGCCGGACGACGGCTATACCGAGAACCGCGTGACGGCGGGCATGCGCTTCAGGCTGTAGAGACGCTTCTGGCAGCATCTTTCCCTCGAGGGGGAGGGGCAGGGGCAGGGGTGGGGTGATGAACCTCAGTGCACGCAGAACCCCACCCGGCCCGCGCTTCGCGCGCGCCGACCTCCCCCCATAGGCTTGCGCACGGACGGGCCAAGGCCCGATCCGGGTGGGGAGGTGTGCCGCTGGGCCATGGACAACTACTCCCGCGTCCGGTCCCAGGCTTCTAACTCGTGCGCGATGGAGCGGGCGACGAGCTCGCGCCACACGGGCTCGGCGATCGCGGGCGAAAGGCCCTCGCGGCGCCCGGCCTCCAGCACCTTCGACACCACCTCCTCGATGCGCTCGGCGTCATGCACCTCGTCGCGGCGCATCTTGATGCGCGCCGCCGCCTCCATGTAGCGCTGGCGCACGGCCATGAGGGCGACCAGCGCCCGGTCGAGCGCGTCCACACCCTCGCGCACCTCGGCCATGGTGCGGCAGGCTTCCGGCGCGAGGCCGCGGATCGCAGGATCGATCTTCATCTACTGCGCCGGCCAGCTGAAATCGTCGATGCGGCCGGGCTTCACCGTCGGCCACTGGCCACGGCCGTAGAGCGCGGCGGCGCTGTTGACCGGCAGCCGGTCGGAGCGCACGCCGTCCGTCACCTGCCGGGCGAGCGGGCCGTCGCCCGACCGGTTGACGCCGACCGTGCCGACGGGCGGCAGGGTTTCGGCCTGCAGCGTCATGGCCTCGCCCGAGCTCAGTCCCTGGCCGAACATCGGCAGCGCCGACTGCTGTCCGGCTGGGGCCTGGCCCGGCTCCTCCGCGGCGCTCAGCGTGCCCGGAGGCACCGCGGATGCGATGTCGGCGCGCACCACGTCGAGCACCACCTTGGCGAGCTTGTCGTTGCCAACCTTCATGAAGTTCACGCCGTTGCGTTCCCGCAGGCGCATGACCTGACCGTCGACGGTGAGTCCCGTCGCGCTATAGCTGCCGTCGCTCGCCGAGAAGGGCGGACGCAGGTCGATGAGCTTGATGCCCCGGGCCTTGAGCACGCCCTCCTGCACCTCGCTCACGATCCTCGCCTTGCGGTCGGCTTCCGGATCGCCCATGGGCGGCAGGCCGATCCAGTAGACGGCGGAGCCTTGCGCCTTGAGCAGGTCGAGCATGGCGCCCATCTCCGCCTCGTAGGCCGCCCTCCATTCCGGCTCGCCGAACGCGAGACGGTCGGCGAAGGGCCGCATGTCCTGCCCGTCATTGGAGCCGAGCATGATGATGGCGATGTCGATCTCCTGGCGCTCGAGGATCTTCGGCAATGCGTCGATCCAGTTGTGGATCTCCGGCCGCGCGAGGCCCGAATCCTCCTTGTAGCGCCCGCTCACCCGAAGCCTCGCGTCGCCCCGCGAAGCCCGGTCGATGCCGGCCCAGAGGCCGCCCGCCAGCGCATCGCCGATGATGAAGACGCTGTAGTTCTCGCGCTGCTCGAGATAGGCCGCGGCCGCGGCGGCGCGAGGCCCGGCGGCGAGCCCCAGGGCAGCCGCGAGCAGCATGAGCATTGCGAGCGCTCGGCGTGCGTTCGACATGGATCTCCTCACGTCCCGCGAGGCAGGAACGGATTGCCCGTTCCTACTGCGGATCGCCAGCCGGTTCCAGTATGGCGAAATCCGCCTCGTCTTGCGCCTGACTTTCCGCCGCACCGCTCCTGATGCGGTCGGCAAGCAGCCCCACCGAGAGGGCATAGGCGTTGGCGTTGTTGTAGGCGAGGATGGCGCGGAAGTTGCGCGTGACGAGATAGGCCGGGCCGTTGCGCCCTTCCGGACGCAGGAGCGTGACGCTCGTGTCCCTCGGCGCCGCGCGTCCGCCGGGCATGGCCGTGACGCCGAGCTTCTCCCATTCGGCGACGGTGCGGCGGCCGGTATGCTTGAAGCCCTTGGGCAGTGTCACGCGCCAGCCCCAGGTGAGACCGCTCCGCCAGCCCGACTTCGAGAGGTAGTTGCCGGTCGAGGCGAGCGCATCGGAGATCGAGTTCCAGATGTCGCGCTTGCCGTCGCCCGTCCAGTCCACCGCATAGGCCTCGTAGGTCGTGGGGATGAACTGGGTGTGGCCCATGGCGCCTGCCCAGGAGGCGTGGAACTGCTCGCGGCTCACGTCGCCGCGCTCGAGGATCTTCAGCGCCGCGAGAAGCTGGCTCCTTCCGAAGCGGGCGCGCGAGCGGGTGAGCGCCAGCGTGGCGAGCGCGCGGATCGCGTCATAGTCGCCCATCTTGTCGCCGTAGTTGCTCTCAAGTCCCCAGATGGCGAGGAGCACATGGCGGTCGACGCCGTAGCGCTTCTCGATCGCCGCCACGCGGGAGGCGTGCTTGGCCGCCATGGCGCGGCCGTTGGCGATGCGCTCCTCGGAGAGGCGCTTCTTGAGATATTCCGAGACGCTCTGGCGGAACTCGGCCTGGTTGGCGGCGTCCGCCAGCACGCCCATGTCGGGGGTGAGGCCGGCGAAGGCGCGGTCGAAGGTGCGGCGCGAGACGCCGCGCTTCTTCGCCGCCGGCCAGAGATCGCGCGCGAGCCTTTGCATGCCCTCTGCGGACTGGGCCTGTGCCGATTGGACGGGAAGCGCCGATCCGCCCGCGAGCAGCGCGCAAGCCAGAAGCAGGCAAGGCCAGAAGCCGCGAATCGAGCGTCGCATGGCGCGCCTTCTATCAGAAGCGGTGCTGATCCACAAAACGGGGCTCCTCAGGCGGCGGAGTTGCGGCGGGCGAGATGCGTTTCCCAGGCGAGCGCGCTCCGCACGATCTCGTCCAGATCCTCGTGGCCGGGCTTCCAGCCGAGCTCGGAACGGATACGGTCGGCGCCCGCCACCAGCGCCGGCGGATCGCCCGGCCGGCGGGGCGCATCCTTGACCCGGAGCGGCCGATCCGTCGCGCGCTCGACGGCGGCGATCACGTCGAGCACCGAATAGCCGCGCCCGTAGCCACAGTTGTAGACACGGCTCTCCCCGCCGCGCCGCAGATGGTTGAGCGCGTCGAGATGCGCGGCCACGAGGTCCGAGACGTGGATATAGTCGCGAATGCAGGTGCCGTCCGGCGTGTCGTAGTCGCGTCCGAAGATCTCCAGCCTGTCGCGCTGGCCGAGCGCCGTCTGGCAGGCGACCTTGATGAGATGCGTGGCGCGCGGCGTCGACTGGCCGGTGCGGCCTTGCGGGTCAGCGCCCGCGACGTTGAAATAGCGCAGCGCCACATAGCGGAGACCGTAGGCGTGGGCGGAATCCGCGAGCATCCGCTCGGTCATCAGCTTGGAGGAGCCATAGGGCGAGATCGGCGCCTTCGGGGTCTCCTCCGTCACGGGGCTGGCATCGGGAATGCCGTAGACCGCGGCGGTCGAGGAGAAGATGAAGTGCCCCACGCCGCCCTTCACGCAGGCCTCGATGAGGGCGCGCGACTTCACCGTGTTGTTGAGATAGTAGGCGAGCGGATCGGCGACCGAATCCGGCACCACGATCGAGCCGGCGAAATGGATGGTGGCGTCAATTCCATGCTCGCGGATGATCCGGGCCACGAGCTCCGGATCGCCGACGTCTCCCTCGACGAGCCTCGCACGCCGGTCGAGCGCCCAGCGGAAGCCCGTCGAGAGGTTGTCGAGAACGACCACCTCGTGTCCGGCGCCGAGCAGCGCCAGCACCATGTGGCTTCCGATGTAGCCGGCGCCGCCTGTCACGAGTACAGCCATGTGCTATCCAGTGGTCTCCCTGCTGTCCGTTCGCCCGTTCTGATGCCACAATTTGGCGAACAAAGGGTTTAACGCTTTCTTTCCCATCCCGACCTTCCTCCGGAGCCCCGAATGAACCGCCCGATCCGCAAAGCCGTATTCCCTGTCGCCGGCCTCGGCACGCGCTTCCTGCCCGCCACCAAGGCGGTGCCGAAGGAGATGCTGACCATCGTCGACCGGCCGGTGATCCAGATCGCGGTCGAGGAGGCGCGGGAAGCCGGGATCGAGCACTTCATCTTCGTCACCGGGCGCAACAAGGGCGTGATCGAGGACCATTTCGACAAGCAGTACGAGCTCGAGGAGACGCTGCAGCGGCGCGGCAAGAGCCGCGAGCTCGACCTCCTGCAGCGCGAGCTGCCAAGCGCGGGCCAGACGAGCTTCACCCGCCAGCAGGAGCCGCTCGGCCTCGGGCATGCCGTCTGGTGCGCGCGCGAGATCGTGGGCGAGGAACCCTTCGCGCTCCTGCTGCCGGACATGCTGATCCACGCCAGGCCCGGATGCCTGCGCCAGATGATGGACGTCTATGAGAGCCAGGGCGGCAACGTCATCGCGGTCGAGGAGGTGCCGCACGAGCAGGTCTTCCGCTACGGCGTCGTGAAGCCGGGCAAGAAGTTCGGCAAGGGATTCGAGATTTCCGGCATGGTCGAGAAGCCGAAGGTGGAGGACGCGCCCTCGAACCTCATCATCTCCGGACGCTATATCCTGCAGCCCAAGATCTTCCAGCACATCGCGAAGCAGGACCCGGGCTCGGGAGGAGAGATCCAGCTCACCGACGCCATGATCGCGCTGCAGCGGGAGCAGCCCTTCCATGGCCTCAAGTTCGAAGGCGTCACCTACGACTGCGGCGACAAGGTGGGGTTCCTCGCCGCCAACGTGGCCTATGGCCTCGAGCATCCGGAACTCGGAGCCGCCTTCCGCAAGGTGCTGGACGGCATCCTGGCGCGCGAGCAGGCGGGGGACTGAGAGCGGCTGAAGCCTCAGGCGGTGGCGGACGCAGCCTGAGCGTCGGCCTTGATGCGGCGGATCATGGAGGCCAAGCCGTTGGAGCGTTGGGGTGTCAGGTGCTCGTTTAGCCCCAGGCGGTCGAGGAGGCCCTGGGCATCGGTTGCCGCGACCTCGGAGGCCGGCCGGCCGGAGAGCAGCATGAACAGGATGGCGATGAGGCCGCGCACGATATGGGCGTCGCTGTCGCCCCGGAAGGTCAGCACCGGCCCCTTGCCGTTGCCGCGGCCGACATCGGTTCTGATCCAGACCTGGCTGACGCAGCCCTGGACCTTGTTTTCCGGCGTGCGGTCCTTGTCGTCCAAGGGCTCGAGCTGGCGGCCGAGCTCGATGACATAGCGGTAGCGGTCCTCCCAGTCGTCGAGGAGGGAGAAATCCGCTTCGAGCTCGTCGATGGTGCGCGCCATGTGCCTGCCTTCGCCTTCCACATAGTGCGCGGGGCGGAAAAGTACAGGCTTTTCCTCAGTCGACGGGGCTAAAGAGAAGAAGCCGCGGAGCAGGGGAACTTCTCCGCGGCCAGGTGTCCCGGTGGGGGTTCCGGGCGGGGGAAAGAAATCAGCCGTTGCGGACCTTTTTCGGACCGCGCCATTCGGGGATGAGGTCCTCGATGGTGAGCGTGCCGGTGGAGACCTCCGCCTCGCCGGCGACCCTGGAGAGGGTGCTGCTGGTGGTCAGAGGATCGGCCTCCGCCTCGTTCTCGAGAGGAGCAGCGGCGGCGGGATGTTCCAGGTTGCCGTCGTTGGCCCATTCGTAGAGCAGCCGGACGCTGTACTTCGCCTTGGCCTCGAGCTTGTGCGCGAGATGACCGGCGGTGAGGCACACGGTGGGCTGGCGTCCGCAGAATTCGGAAACGTCGCTGAAGGCGCTGGTGGCGGCATCGACGATCTGCGGCGCAGCCGCATCGGCCGAAAGGTCGTTGCGCGGCGCTACGGGTTCCGGCGGCGTCGGCATGAGATAGACGACGGCCAAAAGCAGGAAAGCAGTTCGGGTCAGCGACATGACGTCCCCCTTTATGTTTGGGCGGACCATAGCAGCGGCGCCTCACCGCAAGCTGAAACTCAAGGCTTTGATTTTTCGCGGTTTGTAGGCAAATTCGATTCAAATTCGAGCGATTACGGAAACCGTTCGCAAACCATGATGGCGTGCACGCTGATCACATCTGAAAATTGCAGTTTCCCTGAGGTCTCCCTATTCTCGACCAGGGAGGGCACCATGCCGATCTTCGCCGCCGAAGCGCCTTATGTGATGGTCCTTCCTGCAGCCGCCCAGCAGGCCCAGAAACTGTGGGGCATCGTTGGCGAAGGTCCCAAATCTGACCTCGACCGCCTGGAAATGCTTGGCCGCAAGGCCGGATTTCCCACCAGCAGGCTGATGGGTCCCAACGGACCGGAGGTGATGATCCTCTTCCTGTCCAAAAATGCGCCTGGCTATAATGCCGGGCAGCAAGGGCGGCGCTTCATCAAGAAGCTTGATCAATATCGCTGGAAGCATCTCCAGCTCTACCATATGACCGGCCCGTCAATTCCATGACGGAAGGGTCCATGCCGTACAGCACGACCGATGAAGGATTTTCGGAGCAGCGCGGAAACAGGGTGTTAAGCACTCCCGCTGCACAGTCGCCGACGGTTCGCGCGTTTGCGGTTTTGGTGGGTTTCAGCGTTTGCGTGAGGAAGAAGACGATCTCGAGGAGGAGGAGCGGGAAGCCTCTCCGCTCACCGTCCCGCGCATGGTGATGGCCGTCGCGACCATGATCGCGTGCGGATTCATCGTGAACAACGCGATCTACGGCCAGCCGGAACGTCCGGCCGCCAAGAAAGGCACCGTCACCGTCCAGGAAGAGTCAGTTGCGCCGCGTGCCAAGCCGGCGACGCAGCCGCAGCTTGCGACGCGCGCCCGCGTCGAGGCTCCGCCGCCGGACGATGATATCTCGGCGGACACGGACCTGCGCGAGCTCCAGGCCTCGCTCCTGGCGCTCGGACATTATCGCGGCCCGGTCGACGGGGCGATGAGCGACGCCACGCACGAGGCCATCCGTTCGGCGGAGCGCGACCTCGGCTTCGAGGAGACGGGCGAGCCCTCACCGGCGCTCGCCGAAAGGCTGAGGCTGCAGCGCGAGTTCGCGGCCATCGCCGACCAGACCGCATCGCCCGCGCCTGCACCCGATCCGTCGCCCGCCAAGTCGCTGGAGGCCACGCCGGATGTCGGCGCCGTGCAGCGGGCGCTGGCGCAGCTTGGATATTCGCCTGGGCCCGCCGACGGGACGCTCGGGCCGAAAACGCGGGAGGCCATCCGTCTCTTCGAGCGCGACCGGCGCCTGAAGGAGACGGGCAACCTCTCACCGGAACTCCTCAAGGAAGCCGCGCGCCTCTAGAATGGCGCGAACCTCACTATCCGCATCGGAGGGCTTGGATGGCGGTGCGGACGGAAATCTGGGTCAAGGCGCATCTCAGGCGCTGCTTCGCGGCAGGGCTCGCCGGCGTCGTGGCGCGGCGCGGATCGGAGGAGGCGGGCGCCGTCTTCGTCAAGGTGACGCGCAGCGCCGATGCGGTGCTACTCTTCGGACCTGCTCCAGGTCCGGCCTATGACGACCATGGCGGCCGGCGCTGGACCATGCCGCTCGGTCCCGATCCCGTGAGCGCGCAATCAGCCGACGCCTTCCTCGCGCGCCAGAGCGCGTTCGATCCCGATATCTGGGTGCTCGACATCGACGACCCGCGCGGACACGGGCTGATAGAAATCGGACAAGAGGGCTCGGCGCAGGCGTAAACGGTGAGGCTTTGTTAACCAAGACATCTTGTAATCGGGCCATGAGGGACTGAGATACATCTATCGGGCACATCCCATGGCAACCGTTCTCGAATTCCCGGCGATCCGCCCCAGCATCGGCAGACCCGCAAGCCAGAACATCGGCGCGGAGATCGTCTTCTTCCCCGGCGTGCGCTTCGAGCGCCGCGAGGCCGGACAAGAGGCAGCGCCCGAAGGCAAGCTCCCCGAGCGGGAGGAAGCGCACTGAGGCTTCGTCCTACGCCCGTCGAAGACGAGGCGTGGTTCCCGGCGGTTCCTGAGCAAAGTTCTGGTCGTGCCCGGCCACCGAGCCGGGCATCCTTCGTTCTTCCCGTGCAAAGAGGATTGCCGGGTCATTGCCCGGCAATGACGAAACAGGGGCTAGGCTAGCCTCGTGCGGGCGTGCAGCTCGAGCGGGCGAGGAACGCCTCGACGCCAGCGCGCTCCGGAGCCTCCCCCGCAAGCGCCCTGAACACCACCACGCCGCGATTGTCGGGCGGGAAGACCTCGAGCGTGTCGCCTTCCGGCGCCTGGGTCTCGACGGCCTCCTCGTCGACCGGCTGCGCCGCGGCGGGCTTCAGCCGGAGCTCCAGCCGCTCGACGTCGGCCTGGCGGTCGTTGAAGGAATAGAAGTTGTCCCCGGACGCCGAGTAGATGCTGATCGACCAGTAGGAGCGTGGGATGAGCGCCGTCACCAGCATGGAGCCCTGGCTCAGGTCGTAGACGCAGACGGCGTGGACGAGGGCGCCGTCCTCCTCGCCGATGAGGCGGAGCGTCTCGGCGCGCGTGAGAACCTTGAGCGAGGAGCTTCCGGCCGTCTCGGCGAGCGCGTCGAGCCGCTCGGCCATGACGAGCTTCGGCGCGAAGAGCACGAAGGACAGATGCACGACCGCCGCCATGAGGAGGGTCGCGACGATCCAGTAGCCGCGGCCGCTCACAGGCAGGCCTCGCGGCGGATCGAGGGAAGCTCGAGCGACAGGGGTGCGGCGCGCAGCGACGGCTCCACATTGTAGACGCGGAAGAGCAGGACGAAGCCTCCCTCGCCGGTGGTTTTCAGCCAGTTGCCCGGCCGCGCCTCGGGCGAGAGCACGGCGTTCAGCGTTCCGTCGGCCTCGTAGACTGCGCGTTGCGACAGGATCGCCGCGGCATCCTCGGGCGCCTCCGATTCCGTCCGGTCCTTCGGGATGGCGGCAAGGCTCCACCAGCGGGCGCTGACTTTCGGCTGGACGATCCTGTAGACGCAGGCGCCGCTGAGCACACGGCCGTCATCGTCAGTGCGGGCCTCGTATTCCAGGGCCTCGAAGTGGCTGATGGGAAGGCGGCCGTCGAGCAGGAAATGGGCGCGGGTATAGGGGTCGATCTGGGGCGTGCCGGCGGCGGCCCACACGGTCCATGGCCCTTTCGACTTGGAGACGAGCGCGTAGCGGCCGCTGATGGCGAGCCAGGCGGTGATGAGGCCCAGGAGCGCGCCCAGGAGACACATGGCGGCGAGCTTGACCACGCCGCGCATCGGAGGCGCCTCGCTGGCCGGAGCGCGATGCAGAATGGAGGCGAGCGACATGACGGCGCCGTTATGCCTTGAGCGTCGAGCCTAGCGGTTCATCATCATCTGCTTCAGTCGGCGGGCGTTGTTGGCGCCCCGCTGCTGGTCCGGTGTCCTGGACGGCGTGAAGATGTTGACGCCGGAGGAGTCGCGCTGACGCACTTCCTTCTTCTGTCCGAAGAGACCGAACATGTCCTGCAGCACCTCGACGACCGCGTTGGAGCGCTGCTGCTTCCTCGGCCTCTGGATCAGTTCTCCCGTCTGGCCCTCGGCCTGTCCTTCGGCTGGGAGCTCAAGCGTGGCGGTCGCCGTCGTCGAGGCGCGGCCGCGCGGTGTTTCGGTGGTGGCAGTCTTGATCTCGGGCACCAGCGGGATCTCGATCTTGCCCTGGTTCTCGGCGATGTATTTCGCGTAGCTGTCGTCGAGCGGGACGCCGGGCAGCGCGGCGGCGACCTTTGTCGATTCGGCCTCCACCATGAAGCGCTTCCACGCCTCGGCCGGCAAGAGGCCGCCCGTCACCTTCTTCATCTCGGAAAAGTCGTCGTTGCCGAACCAGACGCCCGTCACGTGGTTGGCGGTGTAGCCGATGTACCAGGCATCGCGGTAGCTCTGGTTGGTGCCGGTCTTGCCGGCCTGGGGCGTGAAGCCGAGGAAGGCGCGACGGCCGGTGCCGTGCACCACCACCTCATGCATCATGGAATTGAGATCGGCGATGACGGGCTCCGGCACCACCTGCGGCGCTTGCGTATCCATGTCGCGCGCATAGATGACGTCGCCGTTCGGCCGGCGCATCTCTAGCACGGAATAGGGATTGGAAAGCCGGCCTCCGGCCGCGAAGGTGGCATAGGCGGTGGTGATGTCCATGAGCGCCACCTCGTTGGTGCCAAGCGGCAGCGACGGCACGGCGAGGAGGTTGGCTTTGAGGCCCACGCGATGGGCGGTGTCGATGATGGGCTTGCGCCCGATCTCGAGCATGAGGCGCACGGGCACGCTGTTGAAGGAACGGGCGAGCGCGGTGGTGAGCGTGGTCTTGCCGGCGTATTTGAGCGAGTAGTTCTTGGGCGACCAGCTGCCGATCGAGACCGGGCTGTCCCAGACGACGGAGTTGGGCTTGTAGCCGGCCTGGAGCGCCGCCAGATAGACGAAGGGCTTGAAGGAGGAGCCGGGCTGGCGGAGCGCGTCGGTCGCCCGGTTGAACTGGCTGTCCTCGTAGTCGCGCCCGCCGACAATGGCCTTGAGCGCGCCGTCCGGCGCCATGCTGACGAGCGCCGCCTGACTGGCGTTGAAGGCCGGCGCCTCGTTGTCCAGCATCTCGTCCAGCACCTTCTGGGCATGCCGCTGGAGCGCCAGATCGACCGTCGTCTTCACCTCGATGACGTAGTCGCCCGCGAGCTTCTTCTCCTCGAGAAGCTGCAGCGTCTCCTTGTAGGCCCAGTCGAGGAAGTAGCCGGGGCTGTACTGCGCCGCCGCGCTCACGACGTCGGCGGGATGGCGCTTGGCCTCGAAGAGCTCGCCCTGGCTGATGAAGCCGACGTCGAGCATGCGGTAGAGCACGACATTGGCGCGCGCGCGGGCCGCCTCGATGTTGACGTGAGGGGCGTATTTGGAGGGCGCCTTGAAGAGTCCGGCGAGCACCGCCGCCTCCGACAGCGTCACGTCGCGGATCGACTTGCCGAAATAGAACTGCGCCGCCGCCTCGACCCCGTAGGTGCCGCCGCCGAGATAGGAGCGGTCGAGATACATTTTCAGGATCTGCGGCTTGGTCAGCCGCGCCTCGATCCAGAGCGCCAGGAACGCCTCGTTGATCTTGCGCCGCATGGTGCGCTCGGGCGTGAGGAAGAGGTTCTTCGCGAGCTGCTGACTGAGCGAGGAGCCGCCCTGCACCACGTCGTTGGCCTGCGCATTGGCGAGAAGGGCGCGGAAGGTGCCGAAGACGTCGACGCCGAAATGGCTGAAGAAGCGCGCGTCCTCGGTGGCGAGCACGGCGCGGATGACGTGCGGCGGGATCTCGTTCAGGGGCACGGCGTCGTCCTGGCGGATGCCGCGACGGCCGATGATCTCGCCATTGATGTCGGTGAAGGTGACGGCGTACTGGCGGCCCCGGTTCCAGATGTCGCCCGTGTCGCTGAAGGGCGGGAGCGCCAGCGTCAGGAGGCCGATCGCGGCCACCATGCCGAAGGTCGCCGCGTCGTCGAGGAGGTCGACCACCACGCGCCTGGGGCCCGAGATGCGGAAACGCGCGAGGAAGGAATCGTAAGCGCCCCAGGCACGGCCCACGGCGTCGGAGAACTCGTAGAGCGCCGCGCTCACCCGCCCGTCGAAGCGCAGGAACAGCCGGTAGATCGGATGTGGCGGCTTGAACTCGGACACGGTTACGCAGGATCCTTGGCTTGGCTCGTCTTGCTACAATGCGCGTGCTCTAACTGCCCGCGCCGGGATGTCCGGCGCGCCCGTGCAATTCCGACGCCAGCGGCATGGCAATTCCGTCGCCGTCGGGTGTCGAGCAGCCATTATAGTCGATGCGGCCGGCCTTTCCACAGCGCGACGGGGACAAGAGTTCACCATTGGTGAAGACCGGAGCATTTCCGCCACAGGCAGAGGCGGGGAACCTTCACGCACGATCCACGTGGCCCAGTGAACGACCGGGATCGAGACGGTCGCGAACCCGCTGCTTGAGGGTCTTCACGTCCGGAAATCCGCCATCGCGCACCCTTTCCCAGACGATCTCGCCGTCATAGGCGATGCTGAAGGCGCCGCCGTGGCCGGGCAGGAGCGCCACCTCGCCCAGATCCTCGCCGAAGGTCGAGAGCAGCTCCTGCGCCATCCAGGCGGCCCTGAGCAGCCACTGGCACTGGGTGCAGTAGGTGATGGCGATGCGGGGGCGGGGGCTGTCCATGGCAGTCGATCAATGGCGCTCGGCAGCGTGAGGCTGCAAGGATGCGGAGAGACTCACGCCCAAAGCCTTCGCCACTCCGAGCAGGGTTGAAAGCCGGGGATCGCCGTCCGCGCTCAGGGCCTTGTAGAGGGCTTCCCGGGTGACCCCGGCTTCCCGCGCAACGCTCGTCATGCCACGCGAACGGGCAATCACCCCCAAGGCCTGCGCGATGTAGCTCGCATTCCCGCTCTCAAAAGCGTCGGCCAAAAGCTCCGCCTGGGATTCGCGATCGTCCAGATATTCCGCCGCATCGAACGGCTTTGTCTCTGTCGTCATGATCAAACCTCGCTGGCCATTTCAATGGCTCTCCGAATGTCGCGCTTCTGAGTGGATTTATCGCCACCACAAAGAAGGGTAATGAGGGTCTTGCGCCTTCGCAAAAAAATAGACCCGGTAACCTGGCCCATAGTCGATCCGAAGCTCGCCGATGCCGTCGAAAAACTTTGCATCGCCAAAGAGACCGGATTGAATGCGAACGATGCGCTGGGCAATGCGCTTAGCAGCACGAACGCCCGTCAACCCTTTCATCCAAGCTTCGAACTCGAGTGTCTGGCGAACCTCGAATATCATCTGTGAAAAATAGTTCACAGTTAGGAGTCTGTCAAAGGGCGGAGGCCCGCAAGCCGAATGGAGAAATTCCCGCCCCGAGCGCCTAGATAGTATCCATGCCGCCGCGCATCTCCTCCTGGCTCTACCCGACGCCCCAAGGGCTCTTCTGCGAGCCCGGAGGCTTCCATGTCGATCCCGTGCGGCCGGTGGCGCGGGCCGTCATCACCCACGGTCACGGCGACCACGCGAGACCCGGTCACGACGCCGTGCTGGCGACGCCCGAGACGCTCGAGATCATGCGGCTGCGACTGGGCGAGGGAGCGGGGCGCCATCCCCAGCCGCTGGCTCTAGGGCAGACGATCGCCGCGGGCGGCGTGTCGCTGACGCTCAAGCCCGCCGGCCATATCCTCGGCTCCGCGCAAGTGGTGCTCGAATACGGGGGATGCCGCGCCGTGGTCTCGGGCGACTACAAGCGGGCGCACGATCCCACCTGCACGCCTTTCGAGCCTGTCGCCTGCGATGTGTTCGTGACCGAGGCGACCTTCGCGCTGCCCGTGTTCCGGCACGAGCCCCCGGAGAAGGAGGTGGCGAAGCTCCTGGCCTCGCTTCACCGCAACCCGGACCGCACGCATCTCCTCGGCGTCTACGGCCTCGGCAAGTGTCAGCGCATGATCGCGCTCCTGAGGGAGGCGGGCTACGACCGGCCGATCCACGCGCACGGCGCGCTCGTCAACCTCTGC
The DNA here is from genome assembly GCA_050181295.1 of Parvibaculaceae bacterium. GTDB lineage: Bacteria > Pseudomonadota > Alphaproteobacteria > Rhizobiales > Aestuariivirgaceae > JBFXDI01. Next base: position 39,850 of record JBFXDI010000005.1, read on the forward strand.
CGGCTCTACGAGCGGCTGGGGATATCGCTCGGCGACGTCAGGCCTTTGCCGCAAGGCGAGAAACTTCCGGGCGAGATCGTGATGTGCCCGCCTTCCGAGCTCGCGGGCCGCTGGCAGCGGCGGCTGGCAGATCCATTGACCGCCTTCGCCTCGGGCTGGATGCGGGTGCGGGGCCGAGCGCGGCAGCGTGGCGTGGAACTGCCGCTCGTCGTCTCCGACCATGCCGACTGGCCGGAGCTGCTCCAGACCATCGAGGAGACGGGCGCGGAGGAGGTGTGGGTAACGCACGGGCGCGAGGACGCCCTGGTGCACGCTCTCTCTCTCCAGGGCCGCAAGGCGCGCGCGCTGGCGCTGGTCGGCTTCGAGGACGAAGACGACTGATGCAGCACTTCGCCAACCTGCTGGACGGCCTCGTCTACACCAGCTCGCGCAACGCAAAGCTGCGGCTGCTAGAAGCCTATTTCCGCTCGACCGGCGATCCCGACCGGGGCTACGCGCTCGCCGCCCTCACCGGCGCCCTGAGCTTCGGGCTGCCGGTGCGCCGATTGTTGACCGAGCTGGTCGAGCCCTATGCCGACCCCACGCTCTTCCGCCTGTCGCGCGACTATGTGGGCGACACGGCGGAAACGGTGGCGCTCCTCTGGCCGGACCGCCCGGACCGGCCCGAGCCGCCGACACTCGGGCGCGTCGCGAGCGATCTTGCGACGGCGGGAAAGCATGAGGTCAAGCCGCTGGTGGCGGGTTTTTTGGACGCGCTCGACGCTTCGGGGCGCTTCGCACTCCTGAAGCTTCTCACGGGCGCGCTTCGGGCCGGCGTCTCGGCCAGGCTCGCCAAGACGGCGCTTGCGCAGTTCTCAGGCAAGGACGTGGCCGAGATCGAGGAGGTGTGGCACGCGATCGAGCCGCCCTATGCGGGCCTCTTCGCCTGGCTCGAGGACAGGGGCTCGGCGCCCCATGCCGGCGGGCTGCCGCTCTTCCGCCCGATCATGCTGTCGCACGCGATCGAGGAGGGGGACTGGCCGAGGCTCCGACCGGAGGAGGTCGTGGCGGAGTGGAAGTGGGATGGCATCCGGGTCCAGGTCTCGGCGACGCCTACGGAGACGCGCCTCTATTCGCGCGCCGGCGACGACATCTCCGGCGCCTTCCCGGAGATCGTCGACAGCTTCCGGGGCCGCGCGCTGGTGGCGGACGGAGAGCTGCTCGTCATGCGCGACGGCGATGTCATGCCCTTCAACGATCTGCAGCAGCGGCTGAACCGCAAGGCCGTCTCCTCGAAGATGCTGAAAAGCTATCCGGCGCATGTGCGGCTCTACGACCTGCTCCTGCTCGAGGAGGAGGATCTCCGGGCGCTCCCCCTCACCGAGCGGCGGGCGCGGCTCGAAGCCTGGCACCGGGCCGATCCGCCGGCGCGCACCGACCTCAGCCCGCTCATCGCGTTCTCCTCCTTCGAGGAGCTCGACCGGCTGTGGCGCGAGGCGCGCGACGTCGGCATCGAGGGGCTGATGCTCAAGCGTCGCGCGAGCCCCTATCTGTCGGGCCGGCCGAAGGGTCACTGGTACAAGTGGAAGCGGGCGCCGCTGACGCTCGACTGCGTGCTCATGTATGCCCAGCGCGGGTCGGGCAAGCGCTCCTCCTATTATTCCGACTACACCTTCGGGGTCTGGCGGGAGGACGCCGCCGGCGAGCGCGAGCTCGTGCCGGTGGGCAAGGCCTATTCCGGCTTCACGGACGAGGAGCTCCTGAAGCTCGACCGGTTTATCCGCAACAACACGGTGGAGCGCTTCGGGCCGGTGCGCTCGGTCGCGCCACAGATCGTGCTCGAGATCGCCTTCGACGCCATCCACCGCTCGGGCCGCCACAAGTCCGGGGTCGCCATGCGCTTTCCGCGCGTCCATCGCATCCGCTGGGACAAGCCGGCGGCGGAAGCCGACACGCTCTCGGCGACACTCGGGCTGTTGCCGCAATCTTGAATTGCGACGGCGCTGGGCAAGCGCTTTCCACGACCATTGACGCATCAGCCAACCCCATGACACCCTCCTCCGTAGCCGGAAGATTCTCGGGGGCAGCAGGGTCTATCCGGCAACGTTTGGTAGATGGACAGCGTGAAAGCGTTTGCGCGCCGAGGCCGGGCGAGCGGGCGCTGTTTGCGTGAGCCGGGCCGACCCATCGAACCGGAAGATCCAAGACATGTCCGCGCTCCTCGACAAGCTCAAACGGGCGGAAGGGCTGGTGGCGCGGGGCAGGGCGACCCGACGCGAGTTCATGCAGCTTGCGCTGGCGTCCGGCCTCACGCTCCCGGCGGCGAGCGCGCTCTTCGTCAAGGCGGCGCGGTCGCAGCCCCGAAAGGGCGGCGTGCTCAGGCTCGCCATCGGACAAGGCGCCACTACCGACACGCTCGATCCGGCGACCTATGCGGATCAATATACCGGCAGCACCCTCTGGGGGGCGCTTTCCAACAGCCTCACCGAGATCGACGCCCAGGGGAACGTGATCGGCGACCTCGCCGAGAGCTTCGAGCCGGCCGACGGCGCCAAGAGATGGGTCTTCAGGCTCCGCAGCGGCGTCACCTTCCACAGCGGCAAGACCGTCACGCCGGACGACGTCGTCGCCTCGATCCGCCATCACATGGGCGAGGGATCGAAGTCAGCGGCGGCCTCGCTCGTCACCAATGTCACGGACATCAAGGCCGACGGGCCGGACACGGTTCTTTTCGAGCTGAATGCCGGCAATGCCGACTTCCCGTACTACATGAGCGACTACCACGTGCCGATCATGCCGGCCGGCGCGGACGGAAAGGCGGACTGGCAGTCGGGCGACCGCACCGGACCCTACACGCTGAAAACCTTCGAGCCCGGCGTCAAATCCGCGTTCTCGAGATATGAGGGCTACTTCAAGGCGCAGCGGGCGCATTTCGACCGCATCGAGGCGCTGGTCATCGCCGACATCGCCGCGCGCACCAATGCGCTCACCTCGGGCGAGGTCGACTACATGGACCGCTGCGACCTGAAGACCCTGCATCTCCTGAAGCGCAATGCCGGCATCGCCATCAGCGAGGTCACGGGCTACGGGCATTATGTGTTTCCGATGCAGGTGACGGTCGCGCCGTTCGACAATGTGGACGTGCGCACTGCGCTCAAATACTCGATCGACCGCGAGGACATCCTCAAGAAGGTTTTCCTCGGCTACGGCACGGTCGGCAACGACAATCCCATTCCGCCGAGCGTCAAGTTCGCCGTCGATCCCGAGCCCAAGCACATCTACGACCCGGACAAGGCGAGAAGCCTCATCAAGAAGGCGGGCTTCGACACGCTGAAGGTGGACCTCTCGACCGCCGAGACGGCGTTCGCCGGCTCGGTGGACGCAGCGCTCCTGTGGCGCGAGCACGCCGCGAAGGCAGGCATCGACATCAACGTCGTGCGCGAAGCCAATGACGGATACTGGGACAATGTCTGGATGAAGAAGCCCTTCGTCGGCGGCTACTGGGGCGGCCGGCCCACCTGCGACTGGATGTTCACGGCCGTCTACGCCGCGGACACGCCCTGGAACGAGACGCAGTGGAAGAACCCGCGCTTCAACGAGCTCCTGGTGGCGGCCCGCTCCGAGACCGACGATGTCACGCGGGCGGGCATGTATGGGGAGATGCAGCAACTCGTGCATGACGACGGCGGGCTCGTGAATGTCATGTTCACGAAGTTCGTCGACGCCCATTCCGCGCGGCTCGCCCATGACGAAGTGGCGGCCAACTGGCCCCTGGACGGCATGAAGATCGCCGAGCGCTGGTGGTTCGCCTCCTGAGGATTTGGCCCTGAGCCGTCGTCCGGCTGTCGCGGAAAGTCGGAATCATGCCTTTTTGGGCTGGACTGCGGCTTTCCGGCTCGCGAAGATTGCCGGGGAGCGCCGGACCAGCGGAACGCGGCCGGCAGCCACCGTTCATGTAACCGGGAGGGTCAAGAATGAACGAACTCGACCACAAGCTCGAACTCGCCAAGAAGCTCGCCGGACGCCGCAAGGTCTCGCGGCGCGACTTCGTGCAACTCGCCATCGCCACGGGCCTCACGATCCCGGCCGCGAACGCGCTCTTCACGCAGGCCGTGCGCGCGGAACCGAAGAAGGGCGGCTATGCGCGCTTCGGCCTGGCGCATGGAGCCACCACCGATACCCTCGACCCCGGCAACTATGTCGACACGTTCCCGCAATGCGCGTTCTGGGGGGCGCTCTCGAACAGCCTCACGGAAGTCGATGCCAAGGGCAACATCGTGCCGGACCTCGCCGAAAGCTTCGAGGCGGCCGAGGGCGCCAAGAGCTGGGTGTTCAAGCTCCGCAAGGGCTCGACATTCCACAACGGCAAGAACGTGACGCCCCAAGACGTCGTCGAATCCTTCCGCTTCCACATGAGCGAGAGCTCGAAGTCCGCCGCCAAGTCCCTCCTCGCCTCGGTGAAGGACATCAAGGGCGACGGACCCGAGACGGTCATCTTCACGCTCGACGCCGCCAACGCCGACTTCCCCTACATCGCCAGCGACTACCACATCCCGATCATGCCGGCGAAGGACGGCGGGGGCATCGACTGGGAATCGGGCGTGCGCACTGGCCCTTATGTCTATACGGGCTTCGAGCCGGGCGTGCGCTGCCGCATGAAGCGCAATCCCAACTACTTCAAGGAGGGCAAGCCCTATTTCGACGAGGTCGAGTTCATCGCCATCACCGATGTCGCGGCGCGCATGAACGCGCTCACGACCGGGGATGTGCAGTTCATCGGCCGCGCCGACCTCAAGACCCTCAACCTGCTGCAGCGGAACCCGAACATCACCGTCGTGGAGCAGACAGGCTACGGGCACTACGTGCTGCCGATGAACACGAAGATCGCCCCCTTCGACAACCCGGATGTGCGCAACGCGCTCAAATGGGCGGTCGACCGCGAGGACATCGCCAAGAAGGTGTTCCTCGGGCACGCAACGGTCGGCAACGACAATCCGATCGCTCCGAGCGTCAAGTTCGCCACCAACCCGGAGCCGGTCTACAAGTACGATCCAGAGCGCGCCAAGGACCACCTGAAGAAGGCCGGCCTCACCAACCTCAAGGTCGACCTCTCGGTGGCCGACGCCGCCTTCACGGGCGCGGTGGACGCCGCGGTGCTCTTCCAGCAGTCGGCCGCCAAGGCGGGCATCGACATCAACATCGTGCGCGAGCCGAATGACGGCTACTGGGACAATGTCTGGCTGAAGAAGGCCTGGTGCGCCTCCTACTGGAGCGGCAGGCCGACCTGCGACTGGATGTTCACCTCGACCTACGCGGCCGGCGCCAACTGGAACGAGACGTTCTGGGACAACAAGCGCTTCAACGAGCTTCTTGTGCAGGCCCGGGGCGAGACGGACGATGCCAAGCGCGCCGGCATGTATGCGGAGATGCAACAGCTCGTGCACGACGATGGCGGCGTGATCGTGCTCGTCTTCAACAACTATGTCGACGCGCACGCCAACACGCTCGCGCATGGCGACATCGCGCCCAACTGGGAGAACGACGGGCTGAAGATCGCCGAACGGTGGTGGTTCGCCTGATCGCTCTAGGCATCTGAGCATGAACGGCCGGGCAATGCCCGGCCGTTCTGTTCTTGTTCCGGGATGGAACCGGAACCGCCGTTTGCCGGTTGTTAAGGCAATCGGGGTTTATCTGGCGTCAAGCCGCCTGGAATGCACCGGATTTCCGGCGCAATTCCTGGCTACGCCCAAACGGCCAACTGGAAGGAGAGGGTCGATGTTCAACAAATTCGCGCTGATCGCAGTGGCAGGTGGCATCGCCGCCGGAGCCTTCGCGCTCCAGGCGGAACCGGCAGCCGCCGGCGTTCACATCGGAATCGGGGTGCCGGCTCCGTATTATTATGCGCCGCCTCCGCCGGTCTATTACGCGCCGCCTCCGCCCGCCTATGGCTACTACGGCGCGGGCTACGATGACGACTACGGCTATCGACCGCGCCAAAAATCCTGCCGCAAGTGGCAGGACCGGTGGGGCAACTGGCACAAGAAGTGTCGCCGCTGGTAGCTGAACGATAGAGGCAAGACATCAGGCCCCGGACGATCGTCCGGGGCCTTTTTTGTTGCTCTCCATCCACAAGCGAAGCGGGTGAAAAGTTTGTGCTGGATGCTGCCGGTCGATTTTGCAACAATGCGACCAGGGTGAGGCAATAACCACTATAAAACTTCCGGGAGCCGCAATCGATGCATCCCGTCCTTCGCACTGTGCTGCAGCGTCTCGGACTTGGGCTGGTCACGCTCTTCTTCGTGTCGCTTATCATCTTCTCGGCCATCGAGATGCTGCCGGGCGACTTCGCGCGCGCCATCCTGGGCCAGGCGGCGACGCCCGAAACGGTGGCCGCCTTCCAGAAGGAGATCGGCCTCGACAAGCCGCCGGTCGAGCGGTACGTGACGTGGGTCGGCAACGTGCTGCAGGGCGATTTCGGCTCCTCCTTCGCGAGCCGCATCGGATATCGGCGCACCGTCGCCGAGCTCATTGCGCCGCGCCTCTACAACACGCTCTTTCTCGCGCTGATGACCGCGATCATCGCAGTGCCGCTGGCGCTGGGGCTCGGAATCCTCGCCGCCCTCTACCGCAACAGCTTCTTCGACCGGGCCGTCAACGCCGCGACGCTCTCGACCATCTCGTTCCCGGAATTCTTCGTCGCCTACATCCTCATGCTGTTCCTGGCGGTGAAGTTCCCAATCTTCCATTCGCTCGCCAATGTGAGCGCCGACACGCCGTTCCTCGACCGCATCGCGCGCTGCGCGCTTCCCGCCATGACGCTGACGCTGGTGATCGTGGCGCACATGATGCGCATGACGCGCGCCGCCATCATCAACCTGCTGGCGAGCCCCTATATCGAGATGGCGCAGCTCAAGGGCGTGCCGCGAGGGCAGGTGATCCTGCGCCACGCGCTCCCCAACGCCTGGGCGCCGATCGTCAACATCATCGCCTTCAACCTCGCCTATCTGGTGGTGGGCGTGGTCGTGGTGGAGGTGGTGTTCGTCTATCCGGGCATCGGGCAGCTAATGGTGGACTCGGTCACGAGCCGCGACATCCCGGTGGTGCAGGCCTGCGCGCTCATCTTCGCGGCGACCTATATCCTGCTCAACCTCACGGCGGACATCATCTCGATCGTCACCAACCCGAGGCTCCTGCATCCGCGATGACCGACACGCCCCATAGCGCGGCTACGGTCGCGCCGGCCGCGCCCAAGGCCCGCCGCACCAAGCGCGAGATCATCTGGCGCGGGCTGAAGAAGGCGCCGCTCTCGGCCTGGTTCGGGATGATCGTGATTTTCGCGTATCTGTTCGTGGCGATCTTCGCGCCTCTCATCGCGCCGCACGGAGAATCGGAAGTCTTTCCGATCCCCTACGACACTTGGAAGCTGACGTTCGTCTGGGTGCATATCGTCGGAAAGATCTACATACCGGTGTGGGCCTATCTCGACCCCGCCAAGGAGTTCTTCTTCGGAACCGACCAGCTCGGCCGCGACATGCTCTCGCGGCTGATCTACGGAGCCCGCAACACCATCGGCATCGCGGTCGCTACGACCTTCCTCGCCTTCGCCATCGGCGGCGGGCTTGGCCTCCTGGCGGCCATCAAGCGCGGCTGGATCGACCAGATCCTTTCGCGTGTGGTCGACGCGCTGATGGCGATCCCCACCCTCATCTTCGCGCTCATGCTGCTGTCTATCTTCGGATCCTCGGTCACCAACCTCATCCTCGTGATAGCGGCCCTCGACTCGACGCGGGTGTTCCGGCTGTCGCGCGCGGTCGGCATGAACGTGGTGGTCATGGACTATGTGGAGGCGGCGCGGCTGCGGGGCGAGAAGATCGGCTGGATCATGACACGCGAGATCCTGCCCAATGTCCTGCCGCCACTGGTGGCGGAATTCGGCCTCCGGTTCTGCTTCGTGTTCCTCACCATCTCGGCGCTCTCCTTCCTTGGCGTCGGCATCCAGCCGCCCACCGCCGACTGGGGCTCCATGGTGCGCGAGAACGCGACCCTCATCACTTACGGAGACGTGACGCCGCTCCTGCCGGCCGCCTCCATCGCGCTCCTGACGGTGGCCGTCAACTTCGTGGTGGACTGGTTCCTGCACAAGACGAGCGGGCTCAGGGACGAGCATTGATGACGCCTTTTCCTTCGCGTCATTGCCGGACGTGACGAAAGAGTAGAGGTTCCCGCCCATGTCGGCCCAGCAGAGCAAGAATCAGCCACAGCGCACCAAGGGCGACGTGCTGCTCGAGATGCGTGACGTGAGGATCGAGGGTTTTGCCGACGAGCAGTGGCGCGAGATCGTCAAGGGGGTAAGCCTGACGCTGAAGCGCGGCGAGGTCATGGGCCTCATCGGCGAATCGGGCGCCGGCAAGTCGACGCTGGGGCTGGCGGCCATGGGGTTCGCGCGCGCCGGCTGCCGCATCAGCGGCGGCTCCATCATCTTCGACGGCATCGATCTCACCAAGGCGGGCGAAACGCAGAAGCGCCGCCTGCGCGGCTCGCGCATCGCCTATGTGGCGCAGAGCGCGGCAGCCGCCTTCAATCCCGCCCACCAGCTCATGGATCAGACGATCGAGTCGGCGACCCGGCACGGCGTGCGCTCGAAGTCCGAGGCGATCGCCGACACCAAGGACCTTTTCCGCCGCCTGCAGCTACCCAATCCGGACAAGATCGGCGACCGCTATCCCCATCAGGTCTCGGGCGGACAGCTGCAGCGCGTCATGACCGCCATGGCCATGACCTGCCGGCCCGACCTCATCATCTTCGACGAGCCCACGACCGCGCTCGACGTGACGACGCAGGTCGAGGTGCTGGCGGCGATCCGCAATCTCGTCGAGCAGTTCAACACCGCGGCGCTCTACATCACCCACGATCTCGCCGTGGTCGCCCAGATGGCGCACCGGATCATGGTGCTGCGCTACGGCAAGACGGTGGAGGAAGCCGAGACGCGCACCATGCTGGCGCAGCCGACCCAGGACTACACCAAGACGCTGTGGGCGGTGCGCAGCCTCCAGAAGCCCGAGGACCCGAGCAAGGACGTCATTCTCGCCATCAACGGCGTGGATGCGAGCTACGGAGGATTGGTCAAGGTTCTCGACGACGTCCGCGTCGAGGTGCCGCGCGGTCGCACCGTGGCGGTGGTGGGCGAATCGGGCTCCGGCAAGTCGACGCTGGCGCGGGTGATCACCGGCCTCCTGCCGCCGAGCAAGGGCAACGTGGTGTTCAACGGCAAGCCGCTGCCCAAGTCGCTCGGCGAGCGCGAGCGGGACACGCTCAGGCGCATCCAGATGATCTACCAGATGCCGGACACGGCGCTCAATCCGCGCCACACGGTGCGCGACGTAGTCGGGCGGCCGCTCGAGTTCTACCTGGGGCTCAGGGGGGCGGCCTGCGACCGGCGCGTGGTGGAGCTGCTCGAGCAGATCGAGCTCAACGAGAGCTTCATCGACCGGCTGCCGAGCGAGCTGTCGGGCGGCCAGAAGCAGCGCATCTGCATCGCGAGGGCGCTGGCGGCCAACCCGGAATTCATCATCTGCGACGAGGTGACCTCGGCGCTCGACCAGATCGTGCAGGAGGGCATCCTCAAGCTCCTGCTCAGGCTCCAGAAGGAGCTCGGCATCACCTATCTCTTCATCACCCACGACATCGCGACCGTCAGGGCGATCTCGGACGAGATCGTGGTCATGCATCGCGGCAAGGTGGTGCAGCAGGGGCTGAAGTCGCAGGTGCTGAACCCGCCCTATCCGCCCTACACCGAGCTTCTCCTCTCCTCGGTGCCGGAGATGGACCCGGACTGGCTAGACCGCCTGTTGCAGAAGCGCCAGCAGCCCGGCTCCATGCAGGCGGCAGGGAACTGAGCGGAACGGCCCGCGATTCTCTCTCTTCGTCATGCCGGCGAAGGCTGGCATCCCATGAAGCGGTCCCGCTGGGTGGCAGATTCATCAGTGGACTCCAGCTTTCGCTGGAGTGACGAAGAGAATCCTGAACCGGGAACGGCCTCTCACTCGCCGGGCTGGAGGCCGCGCATCTCGCTCTCGAGCGCCTTCTCGATGGCGCCGCGGGGCCGCGTCCAGCCGGCCATGAGATTGTAGAGCACGGGCGTCAGAAAGAGCGTGAGGACGGTGGCGAAGCCCAGGCCGCCGACGATCACGGTGCCGATGGCGTAGCGGCTCTCGGCGCCCGCGCCATGCGCCATGACCAGCGGCACGGCGCCGAGGATGGTGGCGATGACGGTCATCAGGATCGGCCGCAGGCGCACGACGGAAGCCTCGATCACCGCCTCGCGCACGGATTTCCCCTCGTCGCGTAGCTGGTTGGCGAACTCCGCTATCAGGATGCCGTTCTTGGCCATGAGGCCGATCAGGAGGATGACGCCGATCTGGGTATAGAGGTTGAGCGTCAGCCCCGTGAAGAGCAGCGTGAAGACGGCGCCCGCGAGCGCCATGGGCACGCCCAGCATGATGATGATGGGATGCACCCAGCTCTCGAACTGCGCCGCCAGCACCAGGAAGACGACGAGGAGGGCGAGCACGAAGGTGAAGGCCATGCCGCTCGAGGCCTCCTTGAACTGCTGCGACTGGCCGGCGAACTGGATGGTGGCCTGGGGCGGCAGCTCGGTGCGCGCCGTCTCCTCGGCGAAGGCGATCGCCTGGCCGAGCGGGTAGTCGTCGCTCAGCGCCGCCGTCAGCGTGATCGAGGGCAGCCGGTTGTAGCGGCGGAGCGCCGGGGCGGCAGCCTCCTCGGTCGGCTTCACGAGCGAGGACAGGGGCACGAGCGTCTTGCCGTCGCCCGCCCGCACGAACACGTTGTCGATGTCGCTCGGCGTCTGGCGGTCGTCGTCCTCGGCCTGCACCATCACCGAATACTCGCGGCCGCGGTCGATATAGGTGGTCACCTCGCGCGAGGCGAACATGGTCTGGAGCGTGGAGGCGATGGTCTGCACGCTGACGCCGAGATCGTTGGCGCGGTCGCGGTCGATCTCGAGCGTGAGCTGGGGCTGGTTCTCCTCGAAATCGAGCTCGGGGTTGAGGAGGCCAGGATTGTCCTGGGCGCGCGCCAGCATGGTGTTCGCCCATTGCTTCACGTCCTCGAAGTCGGGTCCGCTCACGACCACTCGCAGGGGCGTTGAGCTTCCGCGCAGGCCAAGCCCGGCGGGCACCGTCGGCGCGCCGCGCGCGCCCACCACCTCGTTGACCGACTGCACGAGCCGGCGGACCACGACGCCCTGGTCTCCATCCCGCTCGTTCCACGGCTTCATGCGCACGACCACGAAGGAGCGGTTGGCGCGCTGCTGGCTGCCGACCACGGAGTAGATCATGACGATGTCGGCCTCCTCGGCGTAAGGCCGGATCCTGTCCTCCAGAAGCTTCGTCTGGCGGTCCGTGTAGTCGACGGTCGAGCCCTGCGGCGTGGTCAGCGGGATGAAGAGGGAGCCTCGATCCTCGCGCGGCGTCAGCTCCTGCGGCAGGTTCTGGAACACGACATAGGCGAGGCCGGCGATCACCACGGTGACGCCGATGACCACAACGGGAAGATCGAGAAGGCGGACGAGAAGGCCGCGATAGGCGCGACCAAGGCGGCCGCCGGCCGCGGCATCGGGATTGTGCGCGCCGCTCTTCAGGATCTTCGAGGCGAGCGCCGGGCAGGCGGAGAGCGACACATAGGTCGAGATCAGCACCGAGGCGGCCATGACGACGCCGAACTCGACGAAGAGCTTGCCGATGTCGCCCTCCAGCATGGAGATCGGCAGGAAGACGGCGCAGAGCGTGAGCGAGGTGGCGATGATGGCGAAGGTGACCTGGCGCGCCCCGAGCACGCTCGCCACCAATGGCTTCTCGCCGAGCGAGATGCGGCGCTCGATGTTCTCGAGCATCACGATGGCGTCGTCGACCACGAGGCCGATCGCCAGCACCAGCGCCATGAGGGTGAGGATGTTGAGCGAGAAGCCGAGCGCGTAGATGAGCGTGAAGGTGCCGATGAGCGAGATCGGGATGGCGATGGCAGGAATGAGGGTGGCGCGCCACGAGCGCAGGAAGAGCAGGATGACCAGCACCACGAGGACGAGCGCCACGCCGAGCGCGATCAGAACCTCCTTCACCGAGGCGGCCACGAACTGCGCCTCGTCGCCGCCGATCTCGATCGTCATGCCCTCCGGCAGGTTGGGCGTGATCTCGGCGAGCTGGGCGCGCACCGCGTTGGAGACCGCGATGGTGTTGGCTTGCGACTGGCGGATGATGCCGAGGCCGACCGCCGCCTTGCCGTTGGCGCGCACCAGCGTGTTGTCGTCCTCGACGCCCATCTCCACGCGCGCCACGTCGGCGAGCTTCACCGGATAGCCGGCCATGCGATCGACGACGATGTTCTTGAACTGCTCGATGTCGGTGAGCCGGCTGTTGAGCTTCACCGTCAGGCCGCGATTGATCGACTCGAGGTCGCCCGCCGGCAGCTCGAGATTGGCGCGTCCGAGCGCCGCCTCGACGTCGGCCACCGTCAGGTTGCGGGCCGCGAGCGCCCGCCGGTCCAGCCACACGCGGATGGCGTAGCGGCGCTCTCCGAAGATGTCGACGCTCGCCACCCCGTCGATGGTGGTGAGGCGGTCGTTGACGTTGCGCTCCAGGTAGTCGGTGATCTCCGAAGGCGACATGCGGTCGGAAGTGACTGCCAGCCGGATCACGGGGTCGGCATCGGCGTCCTGCTTGACGATGCGCGGCTCCTCGACGTCCTCCGGAAGGTCGCCCCGCACGCGGCCGATGGCGTCGCGCACGTCGTTGGCCGCCTCGTCGATGTTCTTCGAGGTCACGAACTCGACGGTCGTGCGGCTCTGGCCGAGACGGCTCTCAGAGGAAATGGACTTGACGCCGCTGATGCCGGCGACCGCACCGTCGATGATCTCGGTGATGTCGGAATCGATCGTCTGGGGCGCGGCGCCCGTATAGACCGTGGTGATGCTGATGACGGCGGTGTCGATGTCCGGCAGCTCACGCACCGGAATGCGGAAGACCGAGGCGATGCCGAAGACGATCACGATGAGGCTCGCCACGGCGGCAAGCACGGGCCGGCGGATGGAAAGCTCGGAAAGGGTCATGCCGCCCGCACTCGCTTCTCGTCTTGCGGCAGAGGGGAAATTCGACGCGCCGTTACCTCGTGCCCGCCCCTCACTGCGCCGCCCCGACTTCCTTCACGACCTGGACCGCGGATCCGTCGCGCAGGCGCTGCAGGCCGCCGGTCACCACCATGTCGCCGGCCTTCACCCCATCCACGACCTCGACCGCGCCCGGCTCGCGCATGCCGAGCACCACCTCGCGGCGCTTGGCGGCGCCGTCGGCGATGACGAAGAGATAGCTCTTGCCGGCCTGCGGCACGACGGCCTCCTCGGGGACCGCCACGGTCAGGCGGTTCTCGAGCTGGAGGGACACCTGCATGAACATGCCGGCGGGAAGCGCCAGGTCGGCGTTGGGTATGGTGGCGCGCACCTTGAAGGAGCGGCCGGCCGCATCGACCCGGCTGTCGATCGAAGCGACCTTGCCCTCGAAGCGGCGGGCTCCGTAGGCGGCGGTGGTAGCCGTGACCGGCTGGCCGATCGAGACACGGCCGAAGAAGGTCTCGGGCAGCGAGAACTCGACGCGGATCTCGCTCAGGTCGTCGAGGGTCGTGAGGACGGTCGAATCGTCCACGCGCGCGCCAACATCCACGCGGCGCATGCCGACGATGCCGTCGAAGGGTGCCCGAACATTGCGATCGGCAAGCCGGCGCTTGGCGCGGTCGAGAGCGGCGGTCACGGTCGCCTTCTGGGCGAGGAGGGTGTCAAGCGATGCCTGCGCCACGGTGTTGGTCTTGCGCAAGGTGGTGGCGCGCTTAAGCGCCAGGTCGTTCTCCTTCACCGCGCCCTCGGCCTGCGCCATGTCGGCACGCTCGATATCGTCATCGAGGCGGATCAGCACCTCGCCCGCCTTCACCTTGTCGCCGGGCTCGAACTCGATCGCCTCGACGCGGCCGCTGGCCAGCGCCACGACCTCGATCGACTGCCTGGCGAGGCTCGAGCCCACGGCCTCGACGCGCGATTCCATGCGCCGCTCGGCCGCCGGCGCCGTCTCGACCCGAACCGGCTGGCGCGCCTGCTCGGCGCGCGCGGTGTCGGTTGTCCGGGTGGCGCTCAACTGGTCGTAGGCCGCATAGGCCCCCGCCGCGGCCACGACCACGACGACAATCGAGACAGCCTGTTTCAGGACTCCCAAGGGGTTCTCCATCCTGCCGGGTCGAAGCGCAAGAAAGCGCGGGCGCACGGACCAAACCCGCAGTTCCGTACCACCGCGCACATGAACGTCTTCCCAACAGACGCCGCCGGCCGCCCATTTCCGGCGCTCAGATTAGCATGAAACCGACGATTTTTTCTAAAGTTCCGCCGGATCGGGACGCGCGGATCAGAGGATTCGCTTGCCGAGGCAGGAGAGCAGGAAATGCACGCTCTCCGCCGCGATCCTGGGCTCCATGTCGGAGGAAAGCCCCACGGCGTCGAACCCCAGGAGCCGGGCCGAGGCGGCGATGCCCTCCATCGCCTGATGGGTCTCGCGGATGGTGATGCCGCCGGAACCGGCGGCGGTTCCCGGAATGTCAGTGACGGCGGACACATAGCTCACATGGACCCCCTGGGTTCCGGCGAGCGCCACTTTCAGCGCCTGGCGGATGATCTCGCGCATGCCCAGAGCGTCGATCTCCACCATGGTGAAGACGGTCAATCGCGAAGATTTGATCGCCTCGGCCTCCAGGGGGAGAACATCGCGCAGGCCGACCAGGACCACGTTCTCGGGCGAAAGCCGGGGCGGGAGGCCGCCTGGCCCGGGGGTCAGAAGGCGGGTCAGGACCGAGGCTTCGGGCGGGAAGCCTTCCGCCGGCAGGAGGCCCGGACGGGCATCGAACCAGACAAGGCCGAACTGGTCCACCGAGCGGGCGAGGGCCAAGAGCGCCCGCTCCGTCGTGCGATGGTCCTCTCCAAGGTGGACGGGGAGCGCCGCATCCGGCGGGAACGGGGCCTCCTTTCCATGCAGCACGCTGAGCGCGGTCGAGAAGCCGAGCCTCTCGATGCGCGCGAGGACGTCGAAGTCCTTGACGATCTCCATGAGGTCCGGCTCGACCTGCAGGTGAACGGCTTTCCGGACGGACTCGGGCAGGACGTCGCGCATCGGCCGCTTCTCCACATATTCCGAGGTCATGGCCGCAAGCAGCGCGCCGTAGCTCAGGCGGAAGCTCAGGCTGCCGCCGACTTCCGGCGGCGGATCGGCATCCTCGAGGTCGACAACGAGGTGGTCGCTGGAAGCGCCGAGCACGGCGATCCCCGGCTCGACGGGCGTCAGACCCTCCACGGTCACATCCTCGCGGCCGATGTTGAGGATGCCGCGCAGCCGCTCGCCACGGTCCTCGAACACCGGACGGCGGCCGAAGGCATCGACACCCGTCTCGCCGATCGGAACCGAAGGCTTGACCTTAACTTCGAGAAGCTCGCCCGTGAGCAGAAAGGCGTCGCGGTCGAGCGCCTTCCACGGCTCTCCCATGAAGGTGTCGCGCCCGCCCTGGAGGATGGCTTCGCCGATCCGGAGGTTGGTGATGCCGGGTGGCATGCGGCCTGCGAGCAGAAGCGGCAGGGAACTAGAATTGCCGCCCGAGACGAAGGCGAGGTCGAGGCCGAAGCGGAGCCGCAGCTTCCGGGCTTCGGTGAGGAGGGTGCCCATGTTGGCCTCGCTCGGCAGGACGGCGCCGAAACAGGTGAGGTTGGTGCCGACGCCGACGATGCGGAGGCCGGGAAGGGCGATCACCTCCTCGACCGTCGATTCGAGATCGTCCGGCCAGATCCCTTCCCTGAGGTCGCCGAGGTCGATCATCAGGATGACGTCGTGGATGCGGCCCATGCGCTCAGCCACGCGCGACAGCTCGCGCAGCACGGCCAGCTCGGAGTTGAGGCTGATGTCGACGCTGCGGATCACCTCCTCGATGCGCGAAAGGGGCGGTGAGCGAAGCAGCATGACCGGACAGTCGATGCCGCTGTCGCGCAGGCGGCGGATGTTCTCGAAGCGCGATTCCCCGATGCCCGCCACTCCGCCCCGGAGCATGGCGCGCGCCACCTGCGGCATGCCGCGCGTGCCCTTGGTGACACCGAAGACGGAGATGCCGGCATCGCTGCAGGCCCGCACCACCACGCGGGCGTTGCGCTCGATCCGCTCGAGGTCGACGGAGAGCGTGGGGCCGGTGATGGCGGGCATGCGCCGCCTCTACCAGTCGAGCGCCTGCGCCTCGTCGATCTCGATCAGGGTGGGGCCGTTGGCCTTGGCCGCCTTCTTCAGCAGCTTGTCGAGCTCGACAAGGCTTCCGGCCTTGGCGGCGGCGAGCCCGAAACCCTTCGCGATCGTCTGGAAGTCGGGGGTGTAGATGTCGACCCCGATCTGCGGGATGTCGCGGTCGGCCATGTAGCGCTTGATCTCCTTGTAGCCCCGGTTGTTCCAGAGGAGCACGATGACGGGCAGGCCGAGCTCGGCGGCGGTCGAAAGCTCGCCGATCGTGAACTGGAGTCCGCCATCGCCGATGAGCGCAACGACGGGGCGCTCCGGCTGGCCGAGCCTGGCGCCGAGCGCGGCGGGAAGCGCGTAGCCGAGCGTGCCGTAACCGGTGGCGGAATTGAACCAGGAACGCGGCGCGTCGGCGTCGTAGAAGACGTTGCCGCTGTAGATGGGTTGGGTGGAATCGCCGACCACGATCACGCCGGGCAGCGCCTCCTTGACCGCGGCCAGGATTTTCCGATGCTTCTGGTAGGCGGGATTGAGCTCGGCGAGCGCGGCCTCCTTCATGGCCTTCGTGCGCTTAGGCCCGTCGGTGCGGGGCCTCGCGCCCTCAAGCGCGTCGGCCAGCGCGTCCAGCGTGACGGCGGCATCGCCGACGATGCCGATCTCGGGAAGATGGTTGCGGGCGATCTGCTCGGGGTCGATGTCGACGCGGATGAGCTTGCCCTTGATCACGGGGTCGCCGCCGAACACCCAGTCGGTCTCGCCGATCTCGGTGCCGACGGCCAGGAGCACGTCGGCGGCCGCGAGCTCCGCCTGCACCGCGTTCTGAGGCAGCGTCGAGCCGAGGTTCAGCGGATGGTCGCGTGGCAGGAGACCCTTGGCATTGATGGTGAGGGCGGCAGGCGCGCCCAGCGCTTCCACGAGGCGGAGCGCGGCGACCCCCGCATCCTGCGCGCCGCCGCCGAACGCGACCAGCGGGCGCTTCGCGTCCTTGAGCAGACCGGCGGCTTCCGCGACGAGCTTCGGATCGGGCGCGGGCCGGCCGCCGATCATCGGCAAGCGGCGGGGCAGGTGGTCGGCATTGGCGGTGATGACGTCGAGCGGCATCTCGATATGCACGGGCCGGGGGCGGGCGCTCCGGAATACGGCGAAGGCGCGGGCGAGCACGTTCGGCAGCTCGTCTGGCCGCATCAGCGTATGGGAGAAGGCCGAGACGCCGGCCATGAGGTTGCGCTGGTTCGGGAGTTCGTGCAGGCGGCCCTCGCCGAGCCCCAGCTCCCAGGAGTGGTTGACGCTCGAGATGACGAGCATGGGCACGGAGTCGCCATAGGCCTGCGCCATGGGGGTGGTGATGTTGGTGAGGCCGGGGCCGGTGATGATGAAGCAGGCCGCGACCTTGCCGGTGGCGCGGGCATAGCCGTCGGCCATGAAGCCCGCGCCCTGCTCGTGGCGGGGCGTCACATGCCGGAGCCTCGAATTGGGCAGGCCGCGATAAAGCTCGACCGTGTGGACACCGGGGATGCCGAACACGGTGTCGACCCCTTGGGAGTCGAGAAGCTGCACCAGGACTTCGCCGCAGGTTGCCATGAAAGGTGCTCCGTTCGATGTTTCCGGCCGCGCCGCCGATGTTCGATACCTGCCATTTGTCATTGTCGGGCTTGTCCCGACAATCCATGAACACCGTGTTCGCAGGTATTGGTCTATCGGTGTTCATGGATGCCCGGAACAAGTCCGGGCATGACATTGGAGGGCGTTCCGCCGATGCCAGCTTTCGCTGGCATGACGGGTGAGGTTCAGCTCCGGTATTCGACGCCCGGCAGGACGCAGAGCATCTCGTAGAGGATGTTGGCGCCGATGAGCGCCGTGTTGCCGGAAGGATCGTAGGGCGGGGAGACCTCCACGAGGTCGCCGCCGACGATCTTCAGGCCCCGCATGCCGCGCACGATCTCGAGCGCCTGCCAGGTCGTCAGCCCCGCGATCTCGACCGTGCCGGTGCCCGGCGCGAAGGCAGGGTCGAGGCTGTCGATGTCGTAGGTGAGATAGACCGGCGCATCGCCGATCTTCTTGCGCACCGTCTCCATGAGGGGAGTCATGGACTTGCCCCAGCATTCCTCGGCCTGCACCACGGTAAAGCCCTGCTCGCGCGGCCAGTCGAAATCCTCCGCCGCATAGCCCGAGCCGCGCAGGCCGATCTGGAACACCTTGTCGGTCTGGAGCAGGCCCTCCTCGACGGCGCGGCGGAAGGGCGTGCCGTGGGCGATTTTTTCTCCGAACATCTCGTCGTTGATGTCGGCATGGGCATCGACATGCACCATGGCGACGGGTCCGTGCTTCTTCTTCATCGCGCGCAGGATCGGCAGCGTGAGCGTGTGGTCGCCGCCGAGCGTCAGCGGAATGCAGTTCTCGGCGAGGATCCCGTCGAAGGCGCGCTCGATGATGCCGACCGTCTTCTTGAGGTCGAAGGTGTTGACGGCGACATCGCCGATGTCGGCAACTTGCAGGGAATCGAAAGGCGCCGCCCGCGTCGCCATGTTGTAGGGGCGCAGCATGCAGGACTCGGCGCGGATCTGGCGCGGCCCATGCCGGGTGCCGGAGCGGTTGGAGGTGCCGATGTCGATGGGAACGCCCACGAAGCAGGCATCGAGACCCTCCGCGGTCGGCTGGGTGGGCAGCCGCATCATGGTGGCGGGCCCGGCGAAGCGCGGCATCTCGTTGCCGCCGAGCGGCTGGTTGTTGCGTGTCATGGGTCGGCATCCCCCTCAAGCTCGAGCACGGCAAAAGCTGGCTTCCTGCCTACCCCGACGGCGGCCGGAACGCCACTCCTTCACACGCTTGTTGCAGATGCACAAGATATAGTAGCTTGCGGCCCGTGAATGAGGTTCTGCCGGTGTACCACGCCGCCGTATCGCCCGAGAGCTGCCCCGCGCTGGTGCTCAATGCAGACTACCGGCCGCTCAGCTATTACCCGCTGTCGCTGTGGTGCTGGCAGGATGCGATCAAGGCGGTATTCCTGGACCGGGTGAACATCGTGTCGGAGTACGACACGATGGTGCGCTCGCCCTCCCAGGCGATCCGGCTGCCGAGCGTCGTGTCGCTCAGGACCTATGTGAAGCCGGCGCGCTACCCAGCCTTCACGCGCTTCAACGTGTTCCTGCGGGACCGCTTCTCCTGCCAGTACTGCGGCGCGCGCGACGATCTCACCTTCGACCACCTGATCCCGCGCTCGCTCGGCGGCCACACGACGTGGGAGAACGTGGTCACGGCCTGCGCCCCCTGCAACCTCCGCAAGGGCGGGCTCCATCCGCGCCACACCGGCATGAAGCCGGCCCGGCATCCGGACCGGCCGACCGTGCACGAGCTCCACACCAACGGCCGGCAGTTTCCGCCCAACTACCTGCACCAGAGCTGGCAGGACTATCTCTACTGGGATACCGAACTCGAGCCGTAAGCCCTTCGAGGCTCCTCGGCCTTGCCGGGTCGCGCGTCAGGGTGAGGGAGGTGTTGAAAGCTCCCCGAATTCTCCTGCCAGGAAATCGATCAGGCTGCGGACGGAAGGCAGAAGGCCGCGGCGCGACGGGAAGACGGCATGCACGATGCCGGCGCGGGGGGCCCAGTCGGGCAGCACATCGAGAAGGCTTCCGTCCGCGAGATGCGCGCCCGCCATCATGGTCGGAAGCTGCACCACGCCGATGCCGCGGGTCGCCGCGAAGCAGAGCGCGACCATGTCGTCGGTGACGAGACGCGGCGCGTGACGGACCTCGGCCGTCGCGCCGTCGGGTCCCTGCAGCGACCAGATATGCTCGCGATGCGGGGACCTAAGATCGACGCTCGGCAGGGTCGAGAGATCGGCCGGCGCGAGCGGGCGGGATAGGTCCTTCAGGAGGGACGGGCTTGCGAGCAGCCGCTGCGGGCTCGCGCCCAGCCGCCGCATCACGAGGTCCGTCTCCTCGAGCGGGGGAAAGCGCACGCGGATCGCGAAATCCAGCCCCTCGCGGATGACGTCGACGCGGCGGTTGGTGCTCACGAGCTCAACCTCGACCTTGGGGTGGGAGGCCATGTAGCGGGCGAGCATGTCGGCGACCTGGAAGTAGAGGAGCGCCGTCGGGCAGGAGAAGCGCACGGTGCCCATGGGCTCGGCGCGCGAGCGGGCGATGGCCTCCTCCGCCGCATCCGCCTCGACCAGCATCGCGACGCAGTGGGCATGGAACTCGCGGCCGGCCTCCGTGACGGAGAAGCGGCGGGTCGAGCGCTGGATGAGCCGGACGCCCAGCCTCTCCTCCAGTACCTGCATGCGGCGGCTCAGGCGCGACTTCGGGATGCCCAGCGCCCGGCCTGCCGGCGCGAAGCCGCCGTGATCCACCACCTGGACGAAGAAATAGAGGTCGTTGAGGTCGCGCATGGCTCATCGTTCACCAGATGGAACGCTGAGGTCAAGATGTGCCTCCTAGCGCCGCCTTCGTTCCGTTCATATGTTCCTCGGCAACAGGGAGCCGCAGCGGCTTCAATCCATCCAAGACGAGGAATACGGCCATGAAGAAAGTCCTTGGCGTCTATTCGGCACCCCGGCCCCACTGGGTGGGCGACGGGTTTCCCGTGCGTTCGCTCCTCTCGCCCCAGACGCTTGGGGCACAGGCGAGCCCCTTCATCCTGCTCGACCATGCGGGGCCGGCGGATTTCTCCCCGGCCGAGCGGCCGCGCGGCGTCGGCGTCCACCCGCATAAGGGTTTTGAGACGGTGACCATCGTCTATCAGGGCGAGGTCGAGCACCGGGATTCTACCGGCAGCGGCGGCGTCATCGGCCCCGGCGACGTCCAGTGGATGACGGCGGCCTCGGGCATCCTGCACGAGGAGTTCCACTCCAAGGCTTTCACGCGGAAAGGCGGAACCATGGAGATGGTGCAGCTCTGGGTAAACCTGCCGGCGCGCGACAAGGCGGCCGAGCCTGGCTACCAGTCGCTCGTCGCCCAGGACATCCCGACCGTGTCCTTGCCCGGCGGCGCCGGAAGCCTGCGCGTGATCGCGGGCGAGCATCAGGGCGCCAAGGGGCCGGCGCGGACGTTCACGCCGATCAACGTGCTCGACCTCAGGCTCAACCGCGACGGCGTCCTGAAGCTGCCGCTTCCCGAAGGCCACACGGCGGTGCTCGTGGTGCTCCGGGGCACGCTGCTCGTCAACGACGCGCAGGTCGCCCGCGAAGGGCAGCTCGTGCTTTTCGACCGGGAAGGCGGCGAGCTCGTGCTCGAGGCCAATAACGAGGTCAGCGCGCTCGTCCTCACCGGCGAGCCGATCGAGGAGCCGGTCGTGGCGCACGGACCGTTCGTCATGAACACGGCGGACGAGATCCGGCAGGCCATCGCCGATTTCCAGAGCGGCCGCTTCGGCGCCATCAACTAGCAATGGCGGCTCCGTCGCACGACGGAGCCGTCCCTTTATCCCCTCCCACCAACGCAAGGAGACATCGAGATGGGCAAGCCCTATGCGAAGCTCGACAAGGAAAAGGCGGCGGTGCTGCTGGTTGACCACCAGGCAGGCCTCCTGTCGCTGGTGCGCGACATCGGCCCGGACACGTTCAAGAACAACGTGCTGGCGCTCGCGGACCTCGCCAAGTACTTCAAGCTGCCGACCATCCTCACGACGAGCTTCGAGGACGGCCCCAACGGGCCGCTGGTGCCGGAGCTCAAGGCGCTCTTCCCCAAGGCGCCCTATATCGCGCGGCCCGGCAACATCAACGCCTGGGACAACGAGGACTTCGTCAAGGCGGTCAAGGCCACGGGCCGCAAGCAGCTCCTCATCGCGGGCGTGGTGACGGAGGTCTGCGTGGCGTTTCCGGCGCTCTCGGCGCTGGAGGAAGATTTCGAGGTGTTCGTGGTGACGGATGCGTCCGGCACCTTCAACGAGATCACGCGCCATTCCGCCTGGAGCCGCATGGAGCAGGCGGGAGCCCAGCTCATGACGTGGTTCGGCGTCGCCTGCGAGCTGCACCGCGACTGGCGCAACGACATCGAGGGGCTGGGCACGCTCTTCTCCAACCACATCCCCGACTACCGCAACCTGATGACGAGCTACGCCGCCCTCTCCGCGAAGCGGTGAGGCTCAGGCCGGGCGGCGGGCGCCCCAGAGCGCCGCCGCCGCCACGAAGCAGGAGACGATCACGTTCCAGCCCGCGAAGGAGAGGCCGAGGAAGCGCCATTGCGCCTCGTCGCAGCGCACGACACGGGCGGTCGAGAGATCCGGCAGTCCGCCCGAAAGCCCCGCGCCGCCCCCGCAGGCGGCTGGGCCCGCCCACCAGTGCCATTCGACGCCCGCGTGGTAGACGCCGAGGCCTGCGCCGGCGAGCATCACCAGGGCGGCGAGAACGAGGCC
The DNA here is from genome assembly GCA_050181295.1 of Parvibaculaceae bacterium. Lineage (GTDB taxonomy): Bacteria > Pseudomonadota > Alphaproteobacteria > Rhizobiales > Aestuariivirgaceae > JBFXDI01. Next base: position 62,502 of record JBFXDI010000005.1, read on the forward strand.
CGCCCGCGCGAGACCGGTCTTTGTTGGAGAGGTCGAGAGGACAACGAGCAGCGCCGCCGACAGGACGATCACGGCGTAGTAGGGCCAGCGCTGCTGCAGGCAGAGCGGGCAGGGAACATAGCCGCCGACGAGCTGGAAGCCCCAGGCCAGCGCCAGCGTGCCGAACGTCAGGACGAAGACAGCGAGGCTCGCGCGGCCGATGCGGGTTTCCGTGAGGGGGGCCATGGTCCTAGAACTTTCACCTGAGCGTCATGCCAGCGGAGGCTGGCATCCAATGGAGCCTCTCCGCCAAGCGGCAGCTCACGATTGGACACCAGCTTTCGCTGGTGTGACGGAAGAAAACAGTCCCGTGCAGCCGTTAGATCACGATCCATCCGGGTTGATTCGACCCGGATGGATGAACGTGATCGCTTCCAATAAGTTGAGCATGATCTTGGCGGAAAGTGCTTCACACTTTTCCGGATCATGCTCTAGCAGGCGGCGACGCTCGCGCCGTGCCAGTATTTGAGCCCGAAATAGAGCAGGATCAGGACGCCCGCGGCAAGCGCGGCAAGCAGCCCCAGCCGCTTCTCGATGAAGGCGCGGATGGGCTCGCCGTAGCGCCTCAAGGCCCAGGCCAGCGCGAAGAAGCGGGCGCCGCGCGCGATGATGCAGGAGAGGATGAAGAAGACCATCGAGATCTGCACCACGCCCGCGAGGATGGTGACGACCTTGATCGGCGGCAGATGAGAGAGGCCCGACGTCACCAGCAGGAAGGCGATCGTGTCCTCGCCGGTGCAGGCGCGAAGCTGCTCGAACTC
>JBFXDI010000006.1:0-60969 GCA_050181295.1 Parvibaculaceae bacterium
AGCAGAGCACGTCCACCCTGGCCGCGCCGGCCTTCCTGAGCGCCCCGGCGCAGGCGTTGGCTGTCGCGCCGCTGGTCAGCACGTCGTCGACGAGCAGCACCGCCCGGTCCTTGAGTTCGAACCGGCGCTCCTCCGGCACCGCGAAGGCGCCTTTGACGTTGACCGCCCTCTCGCGGTAGCCGAGACCCACTTGCGCCGCCGTCGGCCTGAGCCGGAAGAGAAGATCGGAGCGCCAGGGCACGCCCACTGCCGCCGAAAGCCGGGCCGCCAGCAGCGCAGACTGGTTGAAGCGCCGCAGCCAGAGGCGCGTCCGGTAGAGCGGAACGGGCACGATGACATCCGCCTCCGCGAGAAGCTTGCGGCCGGCCGCAGCCATCAGCCGCGCCACGAGCACGGCGACATGGTGCCGATCGTGGTATTTGAGGTCATGCACCAGCCGCTTGGAATGGTCGTCGAACCGCACTGCCGCCCGCGACCGGTCCCACACCGGAGGATCGGCGAGCGCCGCGGCGCTGACCACACCCGGCCCCGGATCGTAGGCAAAGGGCACTCCGCGCCGGTCGCAGCAGGGATCGGTGATGAAGCGGAGCTTGCCCCAGCAGGTTCCGCAGAGCGCGTTTGCCTCGCTGGTGGCCGTGCCGCAGACGAGGCACTGGGGAGGCAGCAGCAGGTCCGCGACGGACCGCCCGGCGGCGACCGACAGAAGACGCAACGGCGCCGCGATGGAAAGCGCCCCCATGTTCCCTCCCAGGATGACGGATCATGGGCGAGGCCGGTGCCGAACTCAATCCTCCGTTGTCGCGTGCCGGGTTCTTCCCCATGACAGCTCCGGCGATCTTCGACCGCGCGCTCCTGCGCCGGCGCAAGGCCACCGCCCTTGCCGGCCATGCCTTCCCGGACTTCCTGCACCGGCTGGCGGCCGAGGAGATCGCCTTCCGCCTCGGCACCATGACGCGGACCTTCGGACGCACCGCCGTTTTCGGGGCGGCCGTGGCACCAGTGCGCGAGGTTCTGGCGGGTTCGCGCATCGGAGAACCGATCCTCGCCGACGGCGTGGAGGTGCCTGGCCTCGACCTCGTTGCGGATTTGGAGATGCCCCCCTTCGCGGCTGAAAGCCTCGATGCGGTCGTCATCTGTCTCGGGCTCGAGGACGTGAACGACCTGCCCGGCGCGCTGACGCAGTTCCGCCGGGCGCTGAAGCCCGACGGCCTTTTCCTCGCCGTCATGCTGGGAGGCGAAACCCTGGGCGAGCTCCGGCAATCCTGGCTTGCGGCGGAAACGGAGATCACGGGCGGAGTGACGCCCCGCGTCGCGCCCTTCGCCGACATGCGCGACCTCGGAAGCCTGCTTCAGCGGGCGGGGCTTGCCCTGCCCGTCGCCGATGTCGACCGGCACGTCGCGCGCTACCCGGACGCGCTGGCGCTCATGCGGGAGCTCAAGGCGATGGGACTGGCGAACCCGCTCACACAGCGGGCACGCACGCCTGTCACGCCGGCCCTGCTCGCCCGCGCCGCCGCGGAATACCACGCACGATTTGCCGATACGGACGGCCGCGTGCGGGCGACCTTCGAGCTCGTGACGCTCACGGCCTGGGCGCCGTCGGACACGCAGCAGAAACCCCTGCGGCCCGGCAGCGCGAAGGCCCGCCTGGCCGAGGCCCTGGGGACCGAGGAGCGGAAGCTAAGGCGTTGAACGCTTCGGGCGTCCGCGACCAGCAAGAATCTGCGGGTAGCGGATCCAGAAGATGATCGCCCCAATTGGCAGCCCAACCTTCAGGATCCAGGGCATGAACTCGCTTCCCCTGCTCATGCCGGCTCCCAGCATCTGGATGCCGAGAAGGGCATAAGAAAGGTCGCCAGTGCTCCAGTTCAGACCGAGAATACCGACCCCAAAGAGCGCGAAGCCAAACCACAACCAGGGTCGCCTGATGTTTTTCCGTCTCCAGACGATCACCGCCAACGTCGCCAAGATGAACAGCGTTACGAACAGGGTGGCGAGAAGGAAGGCCCAATGCCATGGCGTATCGCCATTGCGCCAGAAGGAATTCAGTTGGCGGAGATCGCCTCCGATCCTCGTGACATTCATACCTGTCAGCTTGAGCGTGCCGGCTTCTCCGCTTGCCGCCATCGAGATCAGGGCCCAGCCGTTGGGATATTGATACTGATATGCCGTGGAGTACGTTTCCCGCGCCGTCTGACCCAACAGCGAAGTGAAGCTTCCCGCCCTGTAGTCCGCCCTTTCGCGCGCCACCACTTCCCCCTCCGGAAGAAGTTCGAGGATCGCCTTGAGCTTGGCGTCGAAGTTCTCGTCGATGGTCTCGGGAGCGAACAGATCACGAAGCGCGTCCTCGTTGCGGCCCTCGATCGCCTGGTTCGCGTTCTCGAAGATCTTGTTTGCGGCCGGATTGCCGCCGCTGATCGTCTCCTGCAGCATGTTGCATGCCGAGAGACCCACAAAAATGACGACGCAGGCCATCGCCCGCGCAACTGCTGACAAGCTCAATATTTGCATGGAGTCCCCCGATCCCATGCAGCCCTTCCGGATGAAGGCCCGCGTCATTGAAAGCTAGGCCGGGCCGCCTTGCCCTTTCAAGCGCTACAGCGTGTCGATGAGATGCGGGATGAGGGGCGCATCCGCCGGCGGCATGGGGTAGTCGCGGAGCTTGACCGGCTTCACCCACCGGATCTCGGGCGCTTCCGTTGCGTGGACCTCGCCCTTCCAGCGCCGGCAGACATAGAGCGGCATGAGGAGATGGAATGTCTCGTAGGCGTGGCTCGCGAAGGTGAGCGGGGCGAGGCAGGCTTCCGTCACATCGATCGACAGCTCCTCCTTGAGCTCGCGGATCAGCGCCGTCTCGGGCCGCTCGCCGGGCTCCACCTTGCCGCCCGGAAACTCCCAGAGGCCCGCCATGGCCTTGCCCTCCGGACGCCGCGCGATCAGCACCCGTCCGTCGGCATCGACCAGCGCGCAGGCGGCGACGAGGACGACCGGCAGCGGCCGCTCAGCTCCGGTATGAGCCATTGATGTCGATGTAGCCGTGCGTGAGGTCGCAGGTCCAGACCTTAGCCCTGCCCTTGCCCACGCCAACGTCGACTGCGATCTCGATCTCGCAGCCCTGCATGTGCGGAACGACGTCCGCCTCGCGATAGCCAGGCGCCTTGAGGCCCCTCGTCGCGACGAGCACGCCGCCGATGCGGATCGCAAGCCTGTCGCGGTCGGCGGCTTCGCCCGACTTGCCGATCGCCATGACGATGCGGCCCCAGTTCGCATCCTCGCCGGCGATAGCGGTCTTCACCAGCGGCGAGTTGGCGATGGCGAGCCCGATGCGGCGCGCCGCGGCATTGTCCTCGGCGCCCGTCACCGCGATGCCGACCAGCTTCTGGGCCCCCTCCCCGTCGCGCGCCACCTGCAGGGCAAGCGACAAGGTCACCTCATCGAGCGCCTTCGCGAAAGACTTCAGACGCGGATCGTCCGCGCTCCGGAGCCCCTTCGGCCGGTCCTTCGCCGGGCCGGTGGCGCAGAGCAGCAGCGTGTCCGAGGTCGAGGTGTCGCCGTCGACCGTCATGCAGTTGAAGGATTTTGCCGTCGCGCGGGTTAGCAGCGCCTGCAGGATGCGGGGCGGCAGCGCGGCATCGGTGAAGAGGAAGGAGAGCATCGTCGCCATGTCGGGCGCGATCATCCCGGAGCCCTTGGCGATGCCGTTGATGGTGACGGTCGTGCCGGCGAGCCTGGCGGTCGCGGTCGCGACCTTGGGGAACGTGTCCGTCGTCATGATGGCGGCCGCGGCTTCCGGCCAGGCCGCTTCCGATGCCCGCTGGATGAGGCCGTCCAGCACGTTCACGATCGGCGCGGGATCGAGCGGCTCGCCGATGACGCCGGTCGAGGCGATGAACACCTCTTCCGGCTTGCAGCCGAGACGCCTCGCCGTCTCACGCGCCGTGACGAGCACGGTCCTGTCGCCCACCTTGCCCGTGAAGGCGTTGGCATTGCCGGCGTTGACGACGATCGCCCGCGCCTTCCCGAGCGCCGCGTTGCGGCGGCACCAGTCGACGGGCGCGGAACGGGTCTTGGACTGGGTCAGGCAGGCCGCCATGCTGGAACCCTCGGGCACCAGCGCCAGCATCACGTCCGGCCGGCCGCGATAGCGGATCTGCGCCTCGGCGGATGCGAGCCTCACACCTGCGATGGGAGGCAGCTCCGCCGTCGTCTCGGGCGCGAGCGGCGAGCGCTTTGTCGGCCCCCCCACGGGTTTCCTCGCCTGTCTGGCTAGTTGGCCTTGTCGCCCTTGCCCGAGGTCGCGGCCTCGCCCTGGCCGTTGTTCTGCTGCTCCTCGATCTTCTTGTCGATCTCGTCGCGCTTCTTCTCCGTCTCCTCCTGGAGCTTCTTGAGATCGGGATCGAGCACCTCGATCTTGGCTTCCTTGCGCAGCTCGAGCAGCTTGTCCTGCACCGCCTTGCGGAGCAGCACCATGCGGATCGGCTCCTTCACCTGATCGTAGGGCTGCGGGCCGCCGGCGCGCCGGTCTTCGAGCTTGATGATGTGCCAGCCGAACTCTGTCTTCACCGGCTGGGACACCTCGCCCTCCTTGAGCGCGAAGACGGCCTTCGAGAACTCGGGCACCATCTCGCCGGCGGTGAAATAGCCGAGATCGCCGCCATAGTCCTTCGAGCCGTCGAGGCTGTACTGCTTGGCCAGTTCCTCGAACTTTTCTCCCTTCTCGAGGCGCGCCTTGATGTCCTGCGCTTCCTTCTCGGTCGCCACCAGGATGTGCTGGGCCCGCGCGCGCTCCTCCGGAGGCACCTTCGCGGCCTGCTCGTCATAGGTCGCCTTGACCCTGTCCTCGGTGACCATAGGCTTGAGCTTGGCGGCGAAATAGGCATCGCGCAGCGCCTTGGCCTGGTAGAAGGCGAGCCGGCGCTTGTACTCCTCGTTGTCGGTCATCCCCTCCTTCACGGCGAGCTGGGCCAGGAGATGCCGCTCGACAAGATATTCGACCAGGAACGGGAAGCGCAGGCGCGGCGGGAGATCCTTGAGCTGCGGCAGCACATCGTCCGCGGCGAGCTCGACCTCCTTGGTGGTGATCTCGTGACCATTGACCCGCGCGAGAACCTTGTTCTCCTCCGCGCCGGCCGCGCCCGTGAACGCCGGCAGCGCCACGGCTCCGGCGAGCGCCAGGGCCCTCAGGGCCTTCAGACTGCGGAATTCCATGTTTCGACTTTTCGGCCGGAGCCGCTCCCTGGGAACTTCCCCTATGCCAAACCCGCTCAATACGGCAATACTATGCCCACGACCATGCATGCGCGAGCACCCGAGTCCGGGACTCGGTCCTTCGGTTGGGCGCACATTGGTGAACCGCTCCCGGCACTTCAAGTGAAGAGTGGAGCTGTGGCACAATGCCCCGGAACTGTTGCCGAACCGCAACAACCCCGGATCACATTGATTCAGCCCCGGAACGGCACTATGTCCCGGAATCTCAGGACTTATACGGCCGTACAAGTGATTGCCCGTCCCGCCTGACATGATTTAGAACCCGCGAGGGCGCGGGCCATGCCTGATCTCGCGCGCCGCCTCGTTTAAGGACCGCACCATGCTTGGATTGACCGCCCTTGCGGCGAAGGTCTTCGGCACCAGCAACGAGCGCAAGCTCAAGAAGTATCGCTCGGTCGTGGCCGAGATCAACGCCCTGGAGCCCGAGGTCGAGACGCTTTCGGACGATGAGCTCCGAGCCCGCACCGATATGTTCAAGGCCGATCTGGCTGGCGGGCAGACTCTGGACGACATTCTCGTTCCAGCCTTCGCCACCGTCCGCGAGGCGGCAAGGCGCACCCTCGGCCAGCGCCATTTCGACGTCCAGCTCATCGGCGGCATGGTGCTGCATGACGGCAAAATCGCCGAGATGCGGACCGGCGAGGGCAAGACGCTCGTCGCCACGCTGGCCGTGTACCTGAACGCGCTCTCCGGCAACGGCGTGCACGTGGTGACGGTCAACGACTATCTCGCCAAGCGCGACGCCAACTGGATGGGACAGATCTACAAGTTCCTGGGGCTGACGGTCGGCTGCATCGTCCACGGGCTCGAGGACGACGAGCGACGCCAGCAATATGCCTGCGACGTCACCTACGGCACCAACAACGAGCTGGGCTTCGACTATCTCCGCGACAACATGAAGTACCATCTCGAGCAGATGGTGCAGCGCGGCCACTCCTTCGCGATCGTCGACGAGGTGGACTCGATCCTCGTCGACGAGGCGCGCACGCCCCTCATCATCTCAGGCCCGGTCGAGGATCGTTCCGAGCTCTACACCGCGATCGACGCCTTCATCCCGCAGCTCGTCGCGGAAGACTACGAGGTCGACGAGAAGCTCCGCAGCGTGACGCTCACGGAGGCGGGCAATGAGCACATCGAACAACTCCTCAAGGAGGCGGGGCTCCTGCAAGGCGAGTCGCTCTATGACATCGAGAACGTCTCGATCGTCCATCACGTGAACCAGGCGCTTCGCGCCCACAAGCTCTTCCAGCGCGACCGCGACTACATCGTCAAGGACGAGCAGGTCATCATCATCGACGAGTTCACCGGCCGCATGATGCCCGGGCGGCGCTACTCGGAAGGCCTCCACCAGGCGCTCGAGGCGAAGGAGCGGGCGGCGATCCAGCCGGAGAACCAGACGCTCGCCTCCATCACCTTCCAGAACTACTTCCGCCTCTACGACAAGCTCGGCGGAATGACCGGCACGGCGGCCACCGAGGCCGACGAGTTCATGGACATCTACAAGCTCGACGTCATCGAGATCCCGACCAATGTTGCGGTCCTGCGCGACGACGAGGACGACGAGGTCTATCGCACGGCGCGCGAGAAGAACGAGGCCATCATCGTCCTCATCGACGAGTGCCGAAAGAAGGGCCAGCCGTTGCTCGTCGGCACGACCTCGATCGAGAAATCCGAGAACCTCTCCGCCATGCTCACCAAGAGCAAGGTGCCGCACAATGTGCTGAACGCGCGCTATCACGAGCAGGAGGCGGCCATCATCGCGCAAGCCGGCGTGCCGGGCGCGGTGACCATCGCCACCAACATGGCCGGCCGCGGCACCGACATCCAGCTCGGCGGCAACGCCGACATGCGCATCGCCACCGAGCTGGCCGAGGTCGAGGACGAAGCGGAGCGGGCAAGCCGTGTCGAGAAGATCCGCGCCGAGATCGCCGAGCGCAAGGAGCAGGTGCTTGCCGCCGGCGGCCTCTTCGTGGTCGGTACCGAGCGCCACGAGAGCCGGCGCATCGACAACCAGCTGCGTGGCCGCTCGGGCCGCCAGGGTGACCCCGGCCGATCGCGCTTCTTCCTCTCGCTCGATGACGACCTCATGCGCATCTTCGGCTCCGAGCGCATGGACTCGATGCTCCAGAAGCTCGGGCTGCAGGAAGGCGAGGCCATCATCCATCCCTGGATCAACAAGGCGCTCGAGAAGGCCCAGCAGAAGGTCGAGGCGCGCAACTTCGACCAGCGCAAGAACGTGCTGAAGTTCGACGACGTGATGAACGACCAGCGAAAGGTGATCTTCGAGCAGCGCATCGACATCATGCGCGGCCAGGACGTGGCGGGCGTCATCGAGGACATGCGCCACGACGTGATCCGCGACCTTGTCACCAAGCACATTCCGCCCGACGCCTACCCCGAGCAGTGGAACGCGCTCGGCCTGCGGGAGCGCCTGCGCGAGGTCGTCGCCATCGATTATCCGGTCGATGAATGGGTGAAGGAGGAAGGGATCGCCGAGGAAGAGGTGCTGACGCGCGTCACCCAGGCGGCCGACAATCTCTACAACGCCAAGCGCGAGAAATACAGCGCCGAGATCATGGACCGCGTGGAGAAGGAGATCCTGCTGCACGCGCTCGATCACCTCTGGCGCGAGCACCTGGTGACGCTCGACCACCTGCGCCAGGCGGTTGGCCTGCGCGGTTACGGGCAGCGCGATCCGCTCAACGAGTACAAGACGGAAGCCTTCACGCTCTTCGAGGCGATGCTCCAGAAGCTGCGCGAGGTGACGACGGGCCAGCTCATGCGCGTCGAGATATCCGCCCGCCCGCCGGGCGAAGACTGGCCCTTCGACGACGAGCTGCCGCCGATGGAGGCCCACCATATCGACCCCTTCACCGGCGAGGACGACATCGAGAGGCCGCTGGGGATCGGCGGACCCCTCTTCGGAGCAGGCGGACCCCCGCCCACCTTCGGCATCAACGAGCCGCGGCGGCGGGCTGAGGCTAATCCGGACGATCCTTCAACATGGGGCAAGGTCGGCCGCAACGAAGCCTGCCCCTGCGGTTCGGGCAAGAAGTTCAAGCACTGCCACGGCGTGCTGGTTTGAGGGCCGTCGGGCTTCTCTAGGGCAGTTTCCGATCTGTCTGAGTCAGGTGATCCACCGCTCGTCCCCGCGACGGCGGGGACCCAGAGCCACGCGCCCGCTTGCGCGGGAATGAGCGAACTTTCAACTGGATCGGATAGCGCTCTAGGGCTTCTTCTCCAGAAGCAGCGTGCCTTCCTTGCGGATGAGCCCCGTGGCCCGCTCGGCGATCCTGTGAAGGAGCCAGGGCAGCTGCACCTCGATCACCGCCTCCTGCTCGAACACGTCGACCGTGCCGGACGCCGACTGGCCGAGCGCCGAGATCTGGAACGTCAGCCGGTCGCCCGCCCAGGCCTCGTTGTCGATGCGGATGAGGTGCCCGAACTTGTCGCGGATGGTGCCGAGCCCGGTCTTGAGCCGCCGCACGGCCTCGTCCTTGCCGAGCTTGTGGGGAACGGTGACGGTGAGCGGCTTCGACATGTCTTAGGGCCTCCTTCGCGAGGGTCTTTCCCTCATGTAGGAAGGATGCGGCGAGGACCAAGCCTCAAAAAGCCAGGTTAGCTACACGGGGCCCTTCGGCAACGCAGGCTCAGGCGGCAGCGCCGGCCTTTTCCATCAGGGACCTGAGCGCCGGCCCGATGGACATGGAGTCCTCGGCGACCAGGAGCGGCAGCGTCGCATCGACCCCGCTGTCGGCAATCGGGGCGCGGCCCCGGAGAGCCACATGCTTGACCTGTTCCAGCGCGAACACGGCGAGGCTCTGCGGCGCGGAGTGCGCGCGCTCGATCACCTTGACCAGAAGCTCTAATCCCCGGGGCGTCTTCACCACCCCGCCCGCCGCGATGCGGTCCGTCAGCCAGCGCGCCGTCTCTTCCGAAACATGGCCGGAAGGCTCCGCCCGATCGACGACGTAGCCGGCGAGGGTTTCCACGAAGTAGGCCCGCCATTCGGCCGTTTCGGCCTCGCAGAGATCGTCGAGCGCGAACATCCATTCGGCTGCCTCGCGCGAGGGGATCCCGTCCGGAAAGACGGACCGGCTCAACATCACCACGTCGTCCGCGCCGATGCGGCCGGTCGTGAGCATGGAATCGAAGGCACCCTGAGCCGCGAGCTGCATCATGTCTGTCCTTTCGAGCGCACCGGCCATGGGTAATCCCGCGCGGATTAGTAAATTGTTAACGCTATGGGATTCGACGGCGCGATCGGACTTCAGTCGGTCTCGTACTTGAACGACAGCTTGACCTTCACGCGGTAGGCGATGACCTTTGCGTCCTCGATCACTATATCCTGCTCGACCACCTCGGCGACCCTGAGGTCCCGGACGGTCTCGGCCGCCTTCTCCACGGCCAACTTGGCGGCCCGCTCCCAGGATTCCTCGCTGGTGCCGATGAGCTCGATGACCTTGTAGACGCTGTCGGCCATGGCGGTTCTCCTGCCTTGTGGGTCGGGGCGACCTTCAGACGGCCATCATGCCTCTGTAAAAAGGGCTGGAATCAGGCGATTTTCTTTGAAAATGACGGACAGCGGCATCATCGAGGAAGCGGCAGCGGGCGGAACCGGCCATATCCCGGCCGAGGCGGCGCCCCCTGTTGCGCGCGGACCGGAGGTCATCGGCCGCTTCGTCCGCATGCTGCCGAACCGGCCGGGCGTCTACCGCATGCTCGACGACAAGGGCAACGCGCTCTACGTCGGCAAGGCGAGAAGCCTCAAGGCGCGCGTCTCCAACTACGCGCGCTTCGGCGGCCAGAACAATCGCATCGCCGCCATGATCGCCCAGACGGCCTCGATGGAGTTCGTCACCACCACGACCGAGGCCGAGGCTCTGCTGCTCGAGGCCAACCTCATCAAGAAGCTGAAGCCCCGCTTCAACGTGGTGCTTCGGGACGACAAGTCCTTTCCCTACATCCTGATCACGCACGATCATCCGGCAGCCCAGATCGTCAAGCACCGGGGTGCCCGCAGCCGCAAGGGCAGCTACTACGGCCCCTTCGCCTCCGCGGGCGCAGTCGGCCGCACCATCAACGCGCTCCAGAAGGCGTTCCTGCTCCGCTCCTGCACCGACAGCGTCTACGAGAACCGGACGCGCCCCTGCCTCCTCTTCCAGATCAAGCGCTGTTCCGCGCCCTGCACGAGGGAGATCTCGCTTGAGAGCTACAACGCCATGGTGGACGAGGCCGAAGCCTTTCTTTCCGGCCGCTCGAGCGTCGTGAAGGCCGAGCTCGCCCGGCAGATGCAGGCGGCTTCCGACCGGCTCGACTTCGAGCAGGCCGCCCGCTTCCGCGACCGCATCTCGGGCATGAGTCACGTGACCGCGCAGCAGGGCATCAACCCCCAGACCATCGAGGAGGCCGACGTCTTCGGCCTCGCCCAGGAGGGTGGCCAGACCTGCATCCAGGTGTTCTTCTTCCGTGCCGGGCAGAACTGGGGCAACCGCCCCTATTTCCCGCGCGCCGACAAAGCGTTGCCCGAGCCGGAGATCCTCCAGGCCTTCATCGCCCAGTTCTACGACGATAAGCCCGTGCCGCGCGCGATCCTGCTCAGCCACGAGATCGCCGAGCCCGAGCTTATCGCGGAGGCGCTGTCCGGCAAGGCAGGCCGCAAGGTCGAGATCGCCGTGCCGAAGCGGGGCGAAAAGGTAAGCCTCGTCGAGCACGCGGCGAGCAACGCCCGCGAGGCGCTCGGACGGCGGCTCGCGGAGTCGCAGTCGCAGGAGAAGCTGCTCGAAGGCGTCCAGCGCGTTTTCGGCCTGGAGAGCCGCCCGCGTCGAATCGAGGTCTACGACAACTCCCATATCCAGGGGGCGAACGCGGTCGGCGCCATGGTCGTGGCGGGGCCCGAGGGCTTCATGAAGTCGCAGTACCGCAAGTTCAACATCCGCTCGGAAGATCTCGAACCGGGCGACGACTTCGGCATGATGCGCGAGGTTCTGACGCGGCGCTTCTCGCGCCTCCTGCGCGAGGCGGGCGAGCGCCCTGCTTCGGCGGAAGTCGATCCGAACGCCCAGGATTCCTCCCCTTGGCCCGACCTCGTGCTGATCGACGGCGGCCAGGGTCAGCTGTCGGCCGCCCGCGACGTCCTGGCGGGACTCGGGCTTCAGGACCTGCCAGCGGCGGGGATCTCGAAGGGACCTGACCGGGATGCCGGGCGCGAGCATTTCCATATGAATGGGCGGGAATCCTTCATGCTCGATTCACGCGATCCTGTTCTCTATTATGTCCAGCGTCTGCGGGATGAGGCGCACCGCTTTGCCATCGGCAGCCACCGGGCGAAGCGGACCAAGGGTTTGAGCGCCAATCCGCTGGACGAGATTCCAGGTATCGGTGCGGGACGTAAGAAGGCGTTGCTCATGGCGTTCGGATCGGCGCGTGGCGTGAGCCGGGCCAGCATCGCCGATCTCGAGGCGGTCGAAGGCATCAGCAGGTCGCTGGCACGCACGATCTACGAACATTTCCACGAGGTTGAGGCATGACGGAAGCGACCGGCAAGACGGCCGACCAGGGCAGCGCCCGGCTCGTCATGAGCCTGCCGAACATCCTGACCTATGCCCGGATCCTGGCGGTGCCGGTGGTGGTGGGCTGCCTTCTGGAAGGCGGAGATGTTTGGCGCTGGACGGCGCTCGGCATCTTCATCGCGGCGGCGGTCACCGATTTCTTCGACGGCTACCTGGCGCGGCTGTGGAGCCAGCAGTCCTCGCTCGGCCGCATGCTCGACCCCATCGCCGACAAACTTCTGGTGGCGGCCGTGCTTCTGATGCTGGCCGGTGACAACACGGTCGAGGGCGCCCATCTCTGGGCCGCCATCATCATCCTCTGCCGCGAGGTGCTGGTCTCGGGGCTGCGGGAGTTCCTGGCGGAGGTCAGGGTGCCGGTGCCGGTGACGCAGCTCGCCAAGTACAAGACCACCGTGCAGCTCGTGGCGATCGGCTTCCTCATCGCCGGGCCGGCGGGCGACAAGATCCTTCCCCACACCACGACCATCGGTCTTGCGGGGCTCTGGGCCGCGGCACTGCTCACGCTCTACACGGGATTCGACTATTTCCGCGCCGGCATCACGCACGTGACGGACGACTCGGCATGAAGATCCTATATTTCGCCTGGGTCCGGCAGCGCACGGGCGTGGCCGAGGAGGACGTCGATGTCCCCGCCGGGCTCAAAACCGTCGGCGACCTGGTCGAATGGCTCAAGGGCCGCAACGAAGCCTTCGAGAACGCCTTCTCGGAACTCAAGGCCGTGCGCGCCGCGGTCGATCAGGAGCATGTACAGTTCACCCATCCGCTGAAGGGCGCGCGCGAGATCGCCTTCTTCCCGCCCGTCACCGGCGGCTGATCCGCCTCACGCAAAGGCTGTGTCGGGAAGATCGAGCGCCTGGCAGAGCCAGGTGACGAAGACCTGCACGCGGGGCGCGTTCGCCCTCTCCCTTGGGCACACGAGATGCCAGGCGCCCGTGACCTCGATCGAGAGGTCGAAGGGACGGATCAGCGTGCCGGTCGCGAGATCCGCCGAGGCCAGGAGGTCGCTCGCGAGCGTGATCCCCCCGCCCTGCCGCGCCATCTCCAGGGCGACGCCCACATCGTTCGTGTAGACCTTTCGCGGGACCTCCCGGTCCGCGGGCACCCCTGCGCGGGCGAGCCATGTCCGCCATTCCTCGCCCTGGTCATTGTGGATGATCACGTGATTCAGAAGGTCGGCGGGCTGCTGCGGGATGCCGGACGGGCTTGCGAGCAGGCGCGGGCTGCAGACCGGCGAATAGCGTACATCGGCGAGCTTCCGCACATCATGGGCCGGCCACCTGCCGGTTCCGAACAGGATGCCGATATCGGCCTCGCCGGTGGTCAGGACCTGATCGTTCTCCATCGAGCGGACGTAGCATTCGATATGGGGAAAACCTTCCGCGAAACGCCCGATGTGGTGGCTGAGGACACGGCTTGCGAACATCGAGGAGCAGGCGATGGTCAGGGGTCCGCGGGTGCCGTCAGGGTCACGCAGCCGCTCCGCCGCTTCTCCGATGCTCTGAAGCGCCGGCCTGAGCGTCTTGAGGAAGCTCGCGCCCTGGCTGCTGAGGCGAACCGTGCGCCCCTGCCGGACGAAGAGGTCGAACCCCAGCGCCTGGCGCAACCTGCGGAGCTGGTGGCTGACCGCGCTGTCGGTCAGATGCAGCTCCCTGGCAGCCGCCGTGAGGCTTCCACGCCGCGCGGCGACCTCGAAAGTCCTCAGCGCCTCCAAGGGGATGTGCGTCCTCATTCATGAATCTCAGTCATCGAATGCCTGAGTAATGATCGGTATTCGATATCATGGCTCATCGATATGGTGCGAGTCCACGAAACAATCCGACGGGAGGTGCGAGGCCATGGAGGGTTTTGTCGGACGGCGGGACCTGCTCACCCGAGACGAGTTGCAGGCGCTGAGCGGAAAGTCGGACATGGCCGGCGTTCTGCAGCTTGGCAGCCATGTCGCGGCGCTCGTCGCCACGAGCTGGCTGATCACGCTCAGTTGGGGAACGGCATGGATGCTCCTGCCGATGCTGCTCCAGGGCATGCTTCTCAACTGGCTCTATTGCGCCCAGCACGAGCTGAGCCACGGAACGGTGTTCCGCACCCGCTGGCTCAATGAGGGGACCGGCAGGATCATCGGCTTCCTTCAGCTCTATCCGCGCGATTTCGACCAGATCCAGCATTTCGGGCATCATCGCCACACGGGCGACTGGGAGAAGGACCCGGAGCTCCAGCGCGACCCCTACGAGCTTCCGGGATACCTTCTGTGGTTCAGCGGGGCGAGCTACTGGTACTCCCGCGTGATCCGGTTTTGGCGGCTGACCTTCGGCCGGGTCGTCGAGCCCTATATCCGCGAGGACGACAAGCCGCGTGTGATCCGCGAGGCCCGCTGGCATGTTGCGCTCTACGCGCTGGTCGCGGTGGTTTCCATCGTTGCGGGAAGCTGGATCGCGGTTGCCTACTGGCTGGCGCCAATGCTGATGACGAAGTGGGCCTACATGCTGCAGGGAACGATCAAGCATCTCGGCCGTCCGCACAGCGACAACCTGTTCGAGAACACGCGCACGGCGCGCACCGGCCGCCTCTTCCACTGGCTCGGCTGGAACATGCAGTACCACACCGCCCACCATCTCTTCCCCTCCGTGCCCTTCCACCGGCTGCCGCAGCTTCACCAGGCGATCGTCGCGAAGGTCGGGAACGAGCCGCCGACCATGGGATACTTCGAGTTCCAGCGCGAGACGCTGGCGAGGCTCGCGAAGGGGCGGGAGCGCAGCGATTATGCGGACGAGGCCGTCTGGATCGAGCCGTCGCGGAGAGCATGATGCCGAAAAGTGTGAAGCGGTTTTCGCACCACATCATGCTCTACTCTATTGGAAGCGATCACGTTTATGAGTTTGGGCTGAATCAGCCCAAACTCATCGTGATCTAGCCCGTGCAACGCCTCGAGATCTTCCAGTCGCTGTGGGCCATGGAGCGTCGCCTGCCCGGCGTCCCTGAGCGTCCGGTCGAGGAGTCCTTCGAGATGGTCGCGGCCGCGGGCTATGCCGGCATGGGCATCGACCTCGTGGCGACCGATGATCTCGCCGCGGCGAGAAGGCTGCGCGGCCTCTACGAGAGGCACGGGCTCGGCTGCACCATCAATGCCTTTCCGGGCACCGTTGAGGAGCTGCGGCCGGTGCTTCGCATGGCCAAGGATTTCGACGCACGCTTCGTCAACGTCATCGGGCGAGTCATGCCGCTCAGGGTCGAGGACATGGCGCGCGTCATCCGCGCCTGGATCGTCATGAGCGAGGAGGAAGGCGTGCGGGTCCACTTCGAGACTCACCGCAACTG
Source organism: Parvibaculaceae bacterium (assembly GCA_050181295.1). Taxonomy (GTDB): domain Bacteria; phylum Pseudomonadota; class Alphaproteobacteria; order Rhizobiales; family Aestuariivirgaceae; genus JBFXDI01. The sequence goes on from JBFXDI010000006.1 coordinate 15,153, forward strand.
CATCACCAACGACCTCTTCACGGTCGTCCAGCTTCTCGATTCGGTCTCCGACATGCGCCTTTGTGCCGATCTCTCCCACATGCTGGTCGACCGGGAGTTCTGGTATCCCATCGCCCCGGAGAACGACGCGCTGATCACGCGCCTGCTGGAACGCTCCCATGCCTTTCAGGGGCGCGTGGCCTCGCGCGAGCAGGTTCAGGTGCAGGTTTCCTTTCCTCAGCATGCGAAGTGGTTCGACGTCTTCGCTGGCTGGTGGGAGCGTGGCTTCCGGCTGTGGCGCGCGCAGGCTGGGCCCGACGCGGTCCTGAACTTCCTCTGCGAGCTTGGCCCCCCGGAATACGCGATCACCGGTCCCGATGGGCTCGAACTCTCCGACCGCTGGGAAGAGGCGCTCATGATCCGCAGGCGGGTCGAGGCTATTTGGTCGGCGCTGGACGGGGAGTCCGTTCCGGCTCAAGCCTTGTAGGGCAGCGTCACCCGTCCATCGTCCGAGAGGAACCACTCCGGATTCCAGGCCACCTCCCAGAGATGGCCGTCGGGGTCGGAGAAGTAGCCCGAATACCCGCCCCAGGGCGTTTCCGTTCCGGGCTTGAGGATCCGGCCGCCTGCGCGCTCGGCTTCGGCGAGCACCTGGTCTGCCTGTTCCCGGCTGCGCGTATTGTAGGCAAGGGCCATGCCTGAGAACTCCGCACCGGTGTCCGACACGCCGGCATCCTTGGCGAGCTCCTTCCGGTCCCAGAGCGCCACGACCATGCCGCCCGCCTGGAAGAACGCCACCTCCGCATGCGTGTTGCCGCGCTTCCAGCCCAGGGCTTCGTAGAAGCTTCGCGACTTCTCGATGTCCCTGACGCCGAGGGTGACGAGGCTGACTCGCTGTTCCATGAAACCTCCTATGTTCGCATATTGTTCTCACACTGCCACGCACGCGACTGAGAATCAACGGAGTTCGATGAAGGACGATCCTAGGCCGAGCCGCTGGCAGCCTTGACCCTTGCATAGTGGCGCCGGGCCTTGGCCCGGTTGCCGCAGAGCTGGCTCGTGCACCAGCGCTTGGATCGGTTGCGGGTCCGATCCACGAAGATCCAGCCGCAGCCCTCGCATTCCCCGAGCCGCTTGACGTCGTCCGTGAAGGCCAGCGTCACCGCCGAATGCAGGAGCGCGGCCTCGAAGCTCGGATGCGAGGAGTCCTTTCGGACGCCGGCGGGCGTCAGTCCGTCAAGTCCCCCGGCCGCCTCGGCATAGAGCCGCGCGAGATAGGCCCAGCTTTCAGGCGGTGGCGGTCCCCCACGGGCCAGCGGCCGGAAATAGCCCTCGACGGCGCTGCGCAACCGCACCGCGGCCGCCGCATCCCGCGCTTCGTAGCCCCGGCATAGAGGCCAGCCGCTCTCGCGCCAGCCCTCCACGTCATCGGCGTTGCCAAGCCTGTCGATGCGCCGGTCCGGGCGGTTGGCGTAGAGCCGGGTGTTCACGAAGTCGAGGCACATCCACCCCGTGATGAAATGGTGCGGTTGCCAGTCGATGGCGATGCTCCTTCAGATTGACGGCTCGGCAGCCCACCACCTATAACCATCAAAATTCTCTTTGACCGTCAAGCACCCGATGCGCCGCACCGTCATCGCTGCCGCTCTCATCCTTGCCTCCGCAACCCCCGCCGCTGCGCAGGAGGCATCGGCCGGCTATGTGGTGCAGCAGGGGCTGAACTGCGCCATGGTGGCCGCGCTCTACTGTCCCCTCGCGGCGGCCTATGCGCTCGTGCACGGCGTCACCAACCGGATCGTCCTCTCTTTCGGCGACTTCGCGATGTTCGGCGCCTTCTACACCGTCTACGCCGTGCTCTTCCTCTTGTCGGGCGGCGTCGCGCTGCTGGCAGCCCTTGGGGTCGTCTTCGCCGTGGCGCTCCTGGGGACTGCAGCGCTCGGCCTCGCCTCCTACCGCACCGCCTTCGCGCCGGTGCTCGGCGCTCGCAGCCAGGCGCTGATGATCGTCTCCGTGGGCCTCTCCATCATCCTGCAGGAGGTGATGCGCGTGCAGTCCGGCGGGCGCGAGCAGTGGCTGTCGCCCGTCGCGACGAAGCCCGTCGCCTCGGGCGTCATTGACGGCTACGCCGTCAGCGTCACCATTCAGAACATCGCCTTCCCCGCCATGGCGGCGCTTCTGTGTCTCGGCCTCATCGTCGCCCTCGCCCGCACGCCTTTCGGACGCGCCTGGCGCGCCTGCTGCCAGGACCGGGGGCTGGCGGCGCTTTCCGGCCTCAATGTCGATCGCGTGGTGGCGGCCTCCATGGCGATCTCGGCGGCGCTCGCGGCAGCCGCCGGCTACATCATCGCCGTCAACTACGGCGGCGTGAGCTTCTACATGGGGCTCGTGCTGGGGCTTAAGGCGCTTTTCGCCACCATTATCGGCGGCACGGGATCGATTCCCGGCGCCGTCCTCGGCGGCTTCCTTCTCGCCGCCTTCGAGACAGGCTGGACGTCTGTCTTCTCCAGCGAATATCGCGACGTCGCGGTGTTCGGCGTGGTCGTGCTGGTGTTCATCCTGCGACCGGGCGGACTCCTCGGCGTCGCCATCAGGGAGGATTCGGAAGCATGAGAATAATCCGGCTCGCCGCCATCGCGGCGGCTGTCCTGGCGCTCGCCGGCTGCTCCGAAGAGTCCGACAAGCCCTACCTCGCCATCGCGGGCGGCGGCTTCGTCTACAACTACCGGGTCGGCGATGCCTTCTACGGCTTCGTCGCCAAGCCCCAGCGCGCGCTTCCCGAGGGTTCGGTGCTGGAGGCGAAGTTCGAGAATCCGTCTGGCGAGCCCATCACCGAGACCCAGAAGGCGAGACAAGGACAGTTGCAATACACCTTCCAGACGCCGCCGCTGAAAGGCATCAGGGCCGGGCATCCCTACACGGTCTCGCTCCGCCTCCTCGATCCGGCGACCGGCCAGGCCTACGCGACCTACGAGAAGGCCTTCCACACCGACGTCGACCAGTCGGACCTTCCCGACAAGCCGCTGGTCGTCGGGCCGGGCTATGCGAAGAACCCCGAAGTGGATTTGAAGTAAGAGATGACTGTGCCCCTTTTCTTCGCGTCATTGCCGGGCTTGAACCGGCAATCCTTTGGTCAATGCACCATGGAAAGGATGGCCGGCTCGGTGGCCGGCCATGACGGAAGGAGCGAGCGCTCCTACCCATACACCCTCCCGCGGAACGCCCCGGCCAGCCGCTCCGGGCCCGCGGCGGGAGGCGCGCCGGCGCCGAGCTCATTCTGCCGGATCGTCTCGGCCAGCGCCGAGAGCGCGTCCGGCACATTGCGGCCGGTGACGTCGATGGCGCGGAGCGCGATGGGCGCGAGGCTCGCGAGCGCGCATTCGAGGAGCTCGCCCGCCCGATCCTGCTTCTTCCACGCGAGGAACACCGGCGAAGCGACGTCGTTCTGGCCGAAGCCACCCGACTCCGAGCCGGGAAGCAGCGTCGCCTGCGCCAGCATCCGCGCCTCTTCCTCGTAGCCCGTGATGGCCATCGGCAGGCAGCCGAGATAGGACTTCTCCTCGTCGCCGCCGAGCTGTGAAGGGAGCAGCGAGACCGCGCCATCGAGGAGCTTCGCCGACATGCGCTCCGCAATCACGATGAGATTCGCGTAAGCCGCGGTGAGCGCGTCCATCGCCATGGGCGCCTGTGCGTTGTGGTATCCGCCGGTGCTGATCGCCTGCCCGTTCGGGCGCGTCTCGTCCGGCGGCAGCAGGACGGGATTGTCGGTCACGGCCTGAAGCGACTGTTCGGCGACGCTCCAGGCCAGCGTCTTCGCCAGATGCGCCTGGCCGAGCATCCGCGGCAGGATGCGGAAGCTCACCGGCGCCTGATAGGGACGCCTGGCGCCGCCGTGCCCGTTTCCGATGAGCGCCCGGAGCCGGGTGAGCGCCCATGCGTCGTGCGGGTTGTTCCAGTAGCCGTCGAGCGCGCCGTCGAAATGCGTGAGCGGGGCGTTGAACCCTTCGGCCGCCAGCGCCAGCACCTCGGCCGCAAGCTCGAGCCTGGCGGCGGCGGCGAGCGCCGCATCCGCCATGAGCCCGCTCGCGGAAGGCGAGCCGTTGACGAGCGAGAGCGCGTCCTTCTCGCCGAGCTCGACCGAGGCGGCAAGCCCATGAAAGAGCGGCGACAGCGAAACGATCTCACCCGCCCCGCCCTGCCCGCGCGCCGGCACTTTCGGCAGCTCGCCGTCGAGCATCGCCGCCACCGCGACCGCGATCTTGGGCGTGATGGCGGCATGGCCTTCGAGGTAGTTGGCGAGCCGCGCGAACACGATGGCGCGCGTCACGCGCTCCGGCAGCGGGTCGCCGAAGGCGGCGGAGGCCGCGATCGGCGGCTTTCGCGCATGCGCCTTGCGCTCCTCCGGCGTGAGGCGGATTTTGGCGTTCTGCCCGTAGCCGCTCGTCACGCCATAGATGACGACGTCCGGATCCTCGATCAGCTTGAGAAATCGCGCGCGGGCCTCCTCCATCCTGGCGACCGCGCCCTTCCCGATCTCGACGCCCTCGCCTTCCCAGGCCACGCGGCGCGCATTGGCGAGCGTCAGGTCCCGCCGCGATTCAAGAACGACGGTCATGCGTCCTCCCGCGCCATGGCGTGGTATTCGCCGTTCGGCCGCATGTCGACCGCGGATGCCATGCGGTTCGACATGTTGAAGAAGGACGCGACCGAGGCGATGTCCCAGATGTCCCGGTCGGAGAAGCCTGCGTCACGGAGGATCTGCCGGTCCTCTTCCTCGATCGTCTCGGGCGAGGTGGTGATGAGCCAGGCGAAGTCGAGCATGGCCTTCTGGCGCGGATCGAGATCGGCGGCGCGGTAGTTCGAGATCATCTGCTCGCCGAGCTTCGGATCGCCCGAGAGCTGGCGCACCGCCGCGCCATGCGCCACGAGGCAGTAGTAGCAGTGGTTGGCGCTCGACACGACGACGGCGATCATCTCGCGCTCGAGCTTCGAGAGGCTGGAGGGGCCGAGCATCAGGTCGTTGTACATGTCCGCGAAGGCCTGCAGCTTCGCTGGCGAGAAGGCATAGGCCTTGAGCACGTTGGGGATGAAGCCGAGCTTCTCCTCGCACTTGGCGAAGTAGGCGTCCAGCCGCTCACCCAGCGGCCCTTCGGCGGGAATGTCGAGTGCGGTCGGTTTTTCTTCGCGCAATGGCGCCTCCCTTGCATCTCTGCGTCATGTCCGGCCACCGAGCCGGGCAACCTTTTCAACCTTGATCGTGCCGTCTCAAGAAGATGGCCGGATCAAGCCCCGCCATGACGGACACAACCCGTTCAGAAATCGCTGGCGATGCCCTTCTTCTCCCAGTCGCCGTAGCGGGTCGGCTCCGGCCCCTTGGGGCCTCCCGTTTCGGATGCCTTCCCCGCCGGCGGCCGGCGACGGGCTTCCGCCTCCGCGAGCGCCCGCTCGGCTGCCTCCTTTCGGCGCTGTGAAACCGCTTCCTCTTCCATCGCCAACCTGTTGAAGTCAAACGCAGCGCGCATCATATAGAAGCCGCCCCGGATGCGCAGCAACGGGACGTGGAGGAGCAGCCATGAACGTCATGCGGACCGGACTTCTTCTTGCGGCCATGACAGGCCTTTTCCTGGCCATCGGTTATCTGGTCGGCGGCCAGCAGGGCATGGTCATCGCCTTCCTGTTCGCCGCCGGCACCAATCTCTTCGCCTACTGGAACTCCGACAAGATGGTGCTGCGCATGCACAACGCGGAGGCCGTGGACGAGGCTTCCGCCCCGGAGCTCTTCCGCATGGTCCGCACGCTCGCCGAGCGGGCGGGGCTGCCCATGCCCAAGGTCTACCTCATGCACGAGGACCAGCCCAATGCCTTCGCCACGGGCCGCAACCCCGAGAATGCCGCCGTGGCCGTGACGTCGGGCCTGCTTCGCACCCTCTCCCCCGACGAGGTGGCGGGCGTGGTGGCGCACGAGCTTGCCCACATCAAGCACCGCGACACGCTCATCATGACCATCACCGCGACGCTCGCCGGCGCCATCTCCATGCTCGGCAACTTCGCGATGTTCTTCGGCGGCCGCTCGCGCGACAATCCGCTGGGCGTGGTGGGAAGCATCGCCATGATCATCCTTGCGCCGCTTGCCGCCATGCTGGTGCAGATGGCCATCAGCCGCACGCGCGAATATGCGGCCGACCGGGGCGGCGCCGAGATCTCGGGCCAGCCGCTGTCGCTCGCCACGGCGCTGGCGAAGATCTCCGACGCCGCGCATCAGATCCCGAACGAGGCGGCGGAGCGGAGTCCGGCGACCGCGCATATGTTCATCATCAACCCGCTGTCGGGCGCCGGCATGGACAACCTGTTCTCCACCCATCCGAACCCCGAGAACCGCATCGCGGCGCTGCAGGAGATGGCGGCCGAGTTCGGGTCCGCGCCGCCGGCGCCCTCTGTGCAACCGGAAGCCAGGGCGCCGCGCGGCCCCTGGTCGCCCGCCTCCCTCCGCCGCCGCAGGCCCTGGGGCTGACACGCCGTTGAGAGAGGATGGGACGCGGGGTCTGGCGAGCCGCGCCGAGGCCGCAAGGCTCCTGAGCCGCGTTTTCCGGCAGAAGCAATCCTTCGACACCGCTTTCGAGGAGAGCGCGGCGGATGGCGCTCTCTCTTCGCTGGAAGCGCGCGACCGGGCGCTCGCGCGCGCCATCGTGTCCACCGCGCTCCGCCGGCTGGGCGAGATCGAGAGCCGGCTTCGGGCGCTGATGGCAAAGCCTCTGCCGCGCAAGTCCGGCTTGGCGCACGAGATCCTCGTGACGGCCGCCGCGCAGATGCTGTTCATGCGGGTGGCGCCGCACGCGGCGATCGACCTTGCCGTGCGCATGGCGCGCGCCGACCGCGACGGGAAGCATTTCGCCGGGCTCGTGAACGCCGTGCTGCGCCGCCTGTCGGAAGGTGAGCACGAGACGGACGCGCGGCTCAACGTGCCGGACTGGTTGTGGAGCAGGTGGGCCACAGCCTATGGCGCGACCGCGGCGCGTGCCATCGCGGAAAGCCATCTCGAGGAGCCGCCGCTCGACATCACGGTCAAGAAGGATGCGGCCGGCTGGCGGGAAGGGCTGGGTGGCATCCTGTTGCCGACCGGCACCGTTCGGCTGGAGCACCCCTCGGGTCCGGTGGACGCGCTCCCGGGCTTCGCAGACGGTGCCTGGTGGGTCCAGGACGCCGCGGCGGCACTCCCGGCGCGGCTCCTCGACGACGTGCGGGGACGGCAGGTGCTCGACCTTTGCGCCGCGCCCGGCGGAAAGACCGCCCAGCTGCTGGCCGCGGGCGCCCATGTGACGGCCCTCGACCGCTCGCGCCCGCGCCTGCGCCGGCTTGAGCAAAACCTCGACCGGTTGGGTTACGAGGCCGAGACGGTGGAGGAGGATGCGCTCACCTTCGATCCGCCCCGCCGTTACGACGCCGTGCTGCTCGATGCCCCCTGCTCCGCCACCGGCACGATCCGCCGCCATCCGGACGTCGCGTGGTTGAAGCGCGAGGAGGACATCGCGGCACTCGCCGACCTGCAGCGCCGGCTGCTCGATCATGCCGCCGCGCTCGTGGCGCCGGGCGGCCTCCTCGTCTATTCGACCTGCTCGCTCGAGCCTGAGGAGGGCGAGGGCCAAGCCGCGCGATTCGCTGAACGCCACTCCGACTTCGCGAAGGTGCCGATTCGGGAGGGCGAGATAGGCGGCCTTGCCGGCGCCGTCACCCAAGCGGGAGACCTGCGCACCCTGCCCTTCCTCGAAATCGGGGAATCCCGCGGCCTGGACGGGTTTTTCGCCACCCGTTTCCGCCGCCGCTGAGCCCGGTTCTTATCGTTAGCGTTTCGTTAAGACCCCGTTTCGACAATGCCTTTGGCAGCCGGACAAAAAGGTGCCGGCCGCGCCAAGAACCAATGGAACGGAGCATGGCAGCGAGAGCGGTCGAGTCATCGCCGCCCGTCGAGTGGCAGCAGCTCGTAGGCTACGGCCTCAGCGAGCTGGCGGACACGTCGCTGCGCCGCATGAAGCGCTGGGTGCCCCAGATCTCCGTCTTCCGCGCCACGGGCCTTGCATTGTCCCTGCCCGCTCTTGGGCGGGGCCGGCCAGACGCGGCGAGCGACATCTATCGCGGCCGATTCGTCTTCAGTGGTCAGGCGCATGAAGCTGCGGGAAAGTCGATCTTCGCCCAGAAGACGGCCGATCCGGCATGGCTCGAATCGCTGCACGGCTTCTCCTGGCTGCAGGACCTTCAGGCCGGCGGTCGCGAGCTGTCGCGCATCCAGGCGCGGGCCTTCATCAGCGACTGGCTGGCCGAGCGCCGCGTCCATCCGCGTCTCGCCTCGAGAGTTGGCGTCGCGGGACGCCGGATCATCTCCGGGCTGAGGCACGCCCCTTACCTGCTTGAGGGTTGTGCGAGCGATTTCGAGATCCTGTTCTTCGCCGGCCTCACGGCGGAGACTCGGCTCCTCTCCCGCCGCCTCGCGACGGAACCCAATGACGACGCCCGCCTCACGGGCACCATCGGGCTTGCCCAGGCGGCCCTCGGGCTCGCGGGCCTTGAGGGGCTTCGGGCCGGTGCCCTGGCGAGGCTCGCCGGCGAGCTCGAGCAGCAGATCCTGCCGGATGGGGGACATCGTTCCCGCAACCCTGAAAAGCTCCTTGATCTCCTCATCGATCTGGAGCCCATCCGCATGGCGCTCCACGACGCGAGGCTCGAGATTCCCGCCGACCTCAATGCCGCCATCGAGCGCATGCTGCCGATGCTGCGCTTTTTCGTCCATGGCGACGGCGGGCTGGCAGGCTTCAACGGCATGCGTGATCCGGCGGCCGGCAGGGTCAAGGCAGTGCTGGAGACCGATGCCGTGCAGGGCCGCCCGCTCTTGCATGCGCCCCATTCGGGCTACTGCCGCCTCGCGCACGGACATGCGACCGTCATCGCCGATGTCGGCCGTCCGCCCGCTCCCGGCCTCAACGAGGGCGCGGGCGCGGGCCTCCTCAGCTTCGAATTCTCCGACGGGCCGAGCCGCATCGTGGTCAATTGCGGCACGCCGGCCGGCGATGGGGAATGGCGGCGCGCGGCGAGCCTCACCGCCGCCCACAGCACGGTCTGCCTCGGCGACCAGGACGCATGCTCCATCCTCGACAATCCGCTCTCGCAGAAGGTGTTCGGGACTCCCGTCCTGCTGGGACCGCGCGAGCTCTTCGCGCGCGCCGAAACGACGCCGGAAGGCTCCCTCGTCGAGGCCCGCCATGACGGCTTCGTGCCCCGCTTCGGCATCCTGGTCGAGCGCCGCTTGTGGCTCTCCGCTTCAGGCCGCGATCTCCGGGGAGAAGACCGCTTCCTTGCCGACCTCGAGCGCGCCGGCGATGTCTCGCCGACCACCTACGCGCTCCGTTTCCACCTGCACCCAGGGGTGAAGGCCACGCTTTCGAAGGATCGGGCGAGCGTCTTTCTGATGCTGCCCGACCGGACCGGCTGGCGCTTCTCGGTGCGGGGCGGCAGGCTGAAGCTCGAAGACAGCGTCTATCTCACGGGACAGACCACGCCCCGCCGCACGCAGCAGATCGTGATCCGCGGCACGGTGGGCGCCCCCGACCGTCTCTACTGGGCCTTCAAGCGGATCGAGAAACGCCAGGCGTCCAAGGCCGGCGAGGACGAGCCCGAGCTGCTGTTATAGGTTAGAGAGGCCAGTTATCTGTTGGCTTCGCAGGCCCGCCATTTGCCATGGCGTCACGTCGTGCTAAGCGCGGGGCCATGAACCAGCCCGTCAGACGCGCCCTCCTTTCCGTTTCAGACAAGATTGGCCTTGCCGATTTCGCGCGGGGGCTTGCCGAGCTTGGCATCGCCCTCGTCTCCACCGGCGGAACCGCCAGGTCGCTCAAGGAGCTTGGCCTCACGGTCACCGACGTGTCCGAGGTCACGGGCTTCCCCGAGATCATGGACGGGCGCGTGAAGACGCTGCACCCGAAGATTCACGGCGGGCTTCTCTCGGTGCGAGGCAATGCCTCTCACGAGGCTGAGCAGGCCGAGCACGGCATCGGGAACATCGACCTCCTGGTCGTCAACTTCTACCCCTTCGAGGCGGCGGTCGAGCGTGGCGCCGGCTACGACGAGATGGTGGAGACCATCGACATCGGCGGCCCCGCCATGACGCGCGCCGCCGCCAAGAACCACGCCGGGGTGACGGTCGTGGTGGACCCCGCCGATTATGACGCCGTGCTGGCGGAGCTCCGGCAGGCAGGCGGCACGACGAGCGTCGAACTGCGCCGCCGGCTCGCGGCCAAGGCCTTCGCGCGCACGGCGGCCTATGACAGCCTGGTGAGCGGCTGGCTCCTTGGCGAGGCGGACGAGCAGACGCCGCCCTTCCGCGCCATCGGCGGCCGGCTGAAGCAGACGCTGCGCTATGGCGAGAACCCGCACCAGTGGGCCGCCTACTACGCCGCCGGAACGGGGCCTGGTCTCGCGACCGCGCGCCAGGCGCAGGGCAAGGAGCTCTCCTACAACAACATCAACGACGCGAGCGCCGCGCTCGACTGCGTGAGCGAGTTCGAAGCGGCCCGCGCCGCTTGCGTCATCGTCAAGCATGCGAACCCCTGCGGCGTGGCCCTGGCCGAAACGGCGGCCGACGCCTATCGCCTCGCGCTTCGCTGCGATCCCGTGAGCGCCTATGGCGGCATCCTCGCCTTCAACCGCGCGCTCGATCGGGAAACGGCCTCCGAGATCGGAAAGATCTTCACCGAGGTGATCATCGCGCCCGGCGCCGACGAAGCAGCGATCGCCCTTCTCGCCGCCAAGCCGAACCTGCGGCTTCTGCTCACCGGCGGCATGCCGGATCCGGCTCGCTCCGGCATGGAGGCACGGACGGTCTCCGGCGGCTTCCTCGTGCAGTCGCGCGACGCGAGCCTGTTCGACGAGACGGCACTGAAAATCGTGACCCGACGCAAGCCCTCCGAGCGGGAGATGGCGGATCTCCTCTTCGCCTTCCGGGTCGCCAAGCATGTGAAGTCGAACGCCATCGTCTTCGCGAGGGACGAGGCGACGGTCGGCATAGGCGCCGGCCAGATGTCGCGCGTGGATTCAACGCGGATCGCCGCGTGGAAATCGGCCGATGCCGCGGCGGCCGCCGGCCTGAGCGAGCCCCTCGCCAAGGGCTCGGTGGTGGCGTCCGATGCCTTCTTCCCCTTTCCCGACGGCGTGCTCGAGGCCGCGAAGGCCGGGGCCACGGCCGTCATACAGCCTGGCGGAAGCCTGAGAGACGAGGACGTGATCGCCGCCGCAGACGATGCCGGCCTCGCCATGGTGTTCACCGGACAGCGCCATTTCCGGCATTGAGCGACTGATGTAGGGTGCGGTTCCGCGAGAGGGCTTCGAGGAGACCGTCATGCTCGTCACCACCACCAACACCATCGAGGGCCGCAGGGTCATCGAATACAAGGGCCTCGTCGCCGGCGAGGCGATTCTCGGCGCCAACCTGTTCCGCGATCTCTTCGCCTCGATCCGCGACATCGTGGGCGGCCGTTCCGGCGCCTATGAGAAGGTGTTGGGCGACGCGCGCCAGACGGCCATCGCCGAGATGACCGACAAGGCGGCGAGCCTCGGAGCCAACGCCGTCATCGGCGTCGACATCGACTACGAGACGGTGGGCAACAACGGCTCGATGCTGATGGTGACCGCCGCCGGCACCGCGGTCTGGATCGAGTAGTTTCGATCTTCGTCATGCCCGGCCTCCGAGCCGGGCATCCTTTTGCCAGCGCTCAATCGTTGCAAAAGGATGGCCGGGTCAAGCCCGGCCATGACGCCACGCATTGGTTGCTCGAAAATCTACACCGCCGCCGTCAGCTCGTTGAGCTGGCTCGCCGCGACGGAGAGCTTCGAAAGCTCGAACGACTTCTCCGACAGGAGTTCGTCGAGACCGCGCCGCACGCGCTCGACCGCGCCCGCATGCGTCTCCACCCAGCGGCCCCACGAGGCATCCTTCGACTTGCCCCCAACCGCCTTCACCACGATGCCGCGATGCGTCTGGAAGATGCCGTCGATCGAGCGGTTGATGGCGAGGCGCTCGTAAAAATCCTTCGCGGTCATGGAGACCGCCTGCCCGATCAGCCGGTCCACCCCGAGGTCGTGGGCCGCCTCGAAGAACACGCGCGCCACGGTCTCGATCGACCGGCCCGTCTGGCTCGCCACCAGCACCACGTCCGGTCCCCGCTGCAGGTAGCGAAGCCCCGCGAAGATGCGCGCCGTGGCGTCCGGCACGCCCGCCTTGACATAGGTCTCGATGCGCTCCTTGAGCGTCGCGCGAGCATTTTCCGGCAGCACCTTGGAAAGACTCGCGGAAAGCTCGGCGATTCCCTTGGTGTAGTGGGCAACGAGCCCCTCGAGCCCCTGGCGCAGCGGCGCGTTGCGGAGATACCAGATGGTGAGCCGCCGCATGAGCGACTGGAGCTCCAGATACATCTCCGTCTGGAGCGCGGTCGGAATGCGGCTGTCGAGCTTGTCGACGCTCTCATTGAGGCCGACGAAGCCGAAGGAATCGCGCGCCAGCGCATAAGCCGCCGTGATCTCGGCGATGCCCTGCCCCGTCTCCTCCTTGAGTCGCCAGACGAAGGAGGGCCCGCCGCGGTTGATCATGCTGTTGGCGAGCATCGTGGCGATGATCTCGCGCCTGAGCTTGTGGCCCGCGATCTCGGCGGCGTACTTGCCCGTCATCTTGTCCGGGAAGTAGCGCACGAGCTCGCGTCCGAGGTAGGGATCATCGGGCACCGCGCTGTCGAGGATCTGGTCGAAGAGGACGATCTTGGCATGCGCCATGAGCACCGCGAGCTCGGGCCGCGTGAGGCCGCCGCCCGCCGCGTTGCGCTCCGCCAGCACCTTCTCGTCGGGGAGCGTCTCGAGTTTGCGGTCGATAAGGCCGCGCGATTCGAGCGACCGGATGAGGCGGGCGTTGTAGCCGATCTCGTCGTTGGCGCGCGCCACGCCGAGCGACAGGCAGAGCGTCTGCAGATAATTGTTGCGGAGCACCAGTTCAGCAACCTCATCGGTCATCGAGGCGAGGAGCTTGTTGCGGGCCGATCGCTTGAGTTTGCCCGCGGCTTCGGCCGCGCCGAGCGCGATCTTGAGGTTGACCTCTATGTCGGAGGAATTGACGCCCGCCGAATTGTCGACGGCGTCGTTGTTGATGCGTCCGCCCTTGAGCGCATATTCCACGCGCGCCTTCTGGGTGACGCCGAGATTGGCACCCTCGCCCACAACCTTGGCTCGTAGCTCGGCCGCCGTCACCCTGAGCCCGTCATTCGCCCGGTCGCCCGCGTCCTGATTGGTCTCGGTGGAGGCGCGCACATAGGTGCCGATGCCGCCGAACCAGAGGAGGTCGACGTCGAGCCTGAGAAGCGCAGTCATGAGCTCGGCCGGGGTTGCGGTTGAGGTTTCTAGGCCGGTCATCGCCTTCACCTCGGCGCTGAGCGGGATGGCCTTGAGCTGGCGCGAGAAAATACCGCCGCCCTTGCTGATGAGCTTCTTGTCGTAATCCTGCCAGCTGGAGCGCGGCAGCTCGAAGAGCCGCTTGCGCTCGGCAAAGCTCTTGGCGGCGTCCGGGTTGGGATCGAGGAAGATGTCGCGATGGTCGAAGGCGGCGAGCAGCCGGATCTCGCGCGACAGAAGCATGCCGTTGCCGAACACGTCGCCCGACATGTCTCCGACGCCCATGACCGTGAAGGGGCTGGTCTGGATGTCGCGATCCATCTCGCGGAAATGCCGCTTCACGGCCTCCCAGCCGCCCTTGGCCGTGATTCCCATCTTCTTGTGATCGTAGCCGGCCGACCCGCCGGAGGCGAAGGCGTCGTCCAGCCAGAAGCCATGCTCCTCGGAGATGCCGTTCGCGATGTCGGAGAAGGTGGCCGTGCCCTTGTCGGCCGCGACCACCAGATAGGGATCGTCGCCATCGTGGCGCGCGACGTCGCGCGGCGGCAGGACGCGACCCTTGGCGTCAAGATTGTCGGTGATGTCGAGAAGGGCGGAAACGAAGCTCTTATAGGCGCTTACGCCTCCGGCTTGAATCACTTCGCGAGGCGCGCCGACCGGGATTCTCTTGGGCACGAAGCCGCCCTTGGCGCCCACCGGCACGATGACGGCGTTCTTGACGCTCTGCGCCTTCTGGAGGCCCAGCACCTCGGTCCGGAAGTCCTCCGGCCGGTCGGACCATCTGAGGCCGCCGCGGGCGATCTTGCCGCCCCGCAGGTGAACGCCTTCGAAATCCGGGGAATAGACGAAGATCTCCGCGAAGGGTCGCGGCGCCGGCAGCTCGTCCAGGCTCCGGCTGTCGATCTTGAAGGAGATTTCCGGTTTCGGCCGTCCCTCCTGGCAGGGCTGGTAGTAGTTGGTGCGCTCGATGCTGCGCATGAGATTGAGAAGGCGCCTGACGATCCGGTCCTCATCGAGGCTCGGCACGCTGTTGAGCGCTTCGGCGATCTCGGCCGCGAGCGCCTTGACCTTGGGCTTGCGGGCAGCCTTGGTCTTCGGCGTCCTGCCGTCGATGACGAAACGGTCCCGGAACAGCGCCACGAGCTTGACCGCGATCTCGGCATGCTTGACGAGCGTGGCGGCGATGTACTCGGCGGAATAGGGAATGCCCGCCTGCCGCAGGTATTTCGCGCAGGCCCTGAGCAGCGCCGCCTCCCGCCATGGCAACCCGGCCTTGAGCACCAGGCCGTTGAAGCCGTCGTTCTCTGCCGCTCCGCTCCAGACGGCGTCGAATGCCTGCTCCAGCCGCCTGGCGTCGGCGGCGATGTCGATCGGCGCGCCGTCGGCGGATTCGAGCAGCACCTCGTGGATGAAGACAGGCCGCAGGGAACCCTCGACACCGCGCTCGACCCTGTATGTGCTCTCCTCGATCGCCCGGAAGCCCATGTTCTCGAGGATCGGGAGACGGCCGCTCAAGGGAATGGCCGCGTCGTAGCGGTAGAGCTTGAGGCGCGCCGAGGCCGGTGCATCGCCTTGGACGCGATAGAATTCGACCGCCACGCGGTCGCTTTCCTTGAGCCCCTCGATCTGCCCGATGTCGTGGATCGCCGCGCGCGGCGTGAAGGTGTCCTGATAGGCGAGCGAAAAGGCGCCGCGATAGAACCTGGAATAGCGGGCGGGATCGTCGAAGGCCTCGACGATCGCTTCCGCGAGCCGGTCGTCCCAGGTGCGCAGGATCTCGCCGATCTCCTCCTCGAGCTTAGCAAGATCCGGCTCGCGCGGCTTCGTGTCGTCGCGCGTGATGATGAAATGCACCCGCACCAGCGGGCTCTCGCCGAAGGAGGGCGCGAAGGAGGAGACGCGTCCGCCATAGGCCTTGGCGAGCCTTTCGCCGGCGCGCTGGCGGGAATCGGTGTTGAACCGGTCGCGCGGAATGAAGAGGTAGGCGGAGACGAAACGGTCGAAGCGGTCGCGGCGCACGAACAGGCGCGTGCGCGGACGCTCGTCCAGATGCAGGAAGCCGTGCGCCATGGTCGACAGCTCCTCCGTCTCGATCTGGAGGAGCTCGTCGCGCGGGAAATTCTCCAGGACGTTGAGCAGGCCCTTGCCGGAATGGCTTCCGGCATTGAAGCCGCTCTTGGCCATGACGCCCTCGATCTTGCGGCGGATGAGGGGCGTCGTGCTGGGACTGGAGGTATAGGCGGTCGAGGTGAAGAGGCCGACGACGCGAAGCTCGCCCTTGAGGTCGCCCTGGGCGTCGAACGTCTTGATGCCGATATAGTCCATCGGGACCCGCCGATGGACGGTCGAGAGCGCATCCGACTTGGTGATGAAGAGCGGCGCGGGCTGCCTGAGGAAGGCGCGAATCTCAGGCGTCATCGCCACCATGGCCTTGCCCCGGCGCAGGACCTGCATGGCCGGATCGCGCAGGATGCCGAGGCCCGTGCCGGAAACCGGCTTGAGGTTGCCTTCGCCTGAGCGTCCCTCGAACACATATTCCCGCACGCCGAGGAAGGTGAAGTGGTTGTCGAGCAGCCACTGCAGGAAGGCCATGGCTTCGGTCAGCTCGGCGACCGGCACGGGTGGTGGATTTCCCTGATAGTCGGAGACCACCTCGCGCAGCCTGGCCTGCATGGAGCGCCAGTCGAGCACTGCGGTGCGCACGTCGTCCAGCACCGCCAGGAACTCCTTGCGCAGGCTTTCCCGTTCCGCGGCGTCGCGGATCACGCCCACGTGGATGTGGATGAGGCTTTCGCGGATGAAGCCGTCGCCGTCGCGGCGCTCGGGCGAGATTTCCTCGAGCGTCCCCGCGGCGGTGCGGCGGACGCTCAGGATCGGATGCAGCACCAGGCGGATGTCGCAGGCGCGTTCCGTCAGCAGCGTCAGCGCGGAATCGACGAGGAACGGCATGTCGTCGTTGGCGATCTCGATGACGGTCACATCGCCGCCGCGGCTCGCCTTGGCCTCGAAAAGGCGAACGATGGCCCGTCCGGGCTTGCGCTGCGCGATGAACTTCGCTGCGCCCCGCGCGAGGGCGGCAAGATCCTCGTTGGAATAGGGCCGGAGGTCCTCCGGCATGGCGCCCGCGAAAAGCTGCGCGGCGAGGATGCCTTCCGCCTTGCGCGGGCCTCCGGCCGCCTTCACCACGTCCGCCCAACGCGGCGCATCCCTGCCCACGAGCTTCAACATGACGCTTGCCTCCCCGGAATCCTGCTGAACCGGCATTCTCGCCAGCCCCGATGCGGTTTCTCCGCCGCTTCCGTCTCTACGCGAAGTGTAAAGGCAATATGTCGATCTCGCCAGCGGGGCAAGCCGGCGCGCGAAAAAGCCCGGCCGGGGGCCGGGCTTTCTTGGGTTCAGTACAGGCCGGGTGGCGTCAGAGGACGATCACCTTGGAATTGATCGCGGCGCGGTCGTAGAGGTCGATGACCTCCTCGTTCAGCATCCGGATGCAGCCCGACGACATCGCCTGCCCGATCGTGTCCGGCTGGTTGGTGCCGTGGATGCGGTAGAGGGTGTCCTTGTTGCCCTGATAGAGATAGAGCGCCCGGGCGCCGAGCGGGTTGTTGGGTCCGCCCTCCATCACTTCCGGCAGGAGCCTGCCGTACTGCGCCAGCTCGCGCTCGATCATCTCCTTGGGCGGGTGCCAGCGCGGCCACTCCTGCTTGCTGCCGACACGCGCGATACCCGACCAGGAAAAGCCCTGCCGGCCAACACCGATGCCGTAGCTGATCGCCTTGCCGGCGCCGAGAACATAGAAAAGCCGCCGCTTGCGGGTGTCGATGACGATCGTTCCGGGCCTTTCGGCAGTGCGGTAGGCGACAATCTCCTTGCCGCCATAGCGGGACGTCCGCTTCTTGTTCGTGTTCGAACGCGAGAACATGGATTGGAAGTTGAAGAGGGTGTCCCTGCCCTCGGCATGGACGGCAGTCGGCAACAGGCCGACCGCGAAGGCGGACAAGACAAAACGACGGCGATTCACGATGACACTCCCCGTTAGCCCACGGAACTCGTTGCTCGCCACTGACACTCGCGGAATGTGGTGAAATTTGCGCTAATGCCGGGGCGGACCAAGGCCGACTTTTGGCGGCAAAGGGGCTGATCGCAAGTCAAACACGATCACGGCTTCGTGAGCATGCCGGCCTGAAGCGCCCAGACCCCTGTCCGCTTGATCTCGGCGTCCTCGAGCTCGCGTGTCACGGGAACGCAGTATTCGGCCAGTTTATGCAGGTCGCCCCGTGGCAGATAAGACCGGCCGGGATCGCCGATGAGCACGCAGCTTCCCTGCCTTTGGGCCTGTCGCAGCCAGGCAAGCACCCTGGTCGCCAGCGCCTTCTCGTAGAAGATATCGCCGACCAGAATCGTATCGAAACTGCCCGGCGGCGCGCCGAGAAGGTCGAGGGTTGTCACCTCCGCCTCAACACCGTTCAGCGGTGCATTGATCCGCACCGCCGCGCCCGCCATGGGGTCGATGTCAGCCGCCAGGACCCGCGCGGCCCCGGCCTTGAGCGCAGCCACGCTCACAAGCCCCGAGCCCGCCGCCAGATCGAGCACGTCCCTGCCCCGGACAAGGTCCGCGTTGTCGAGCACATGGCGGGCAAGCGCCTGGCCGCCAGCCCATGCGAAGGCCCAGAAGGGCGGCGGGAGGCCGATCTCTCCCAGTTCCTCCTCGGTCTTGCGCCAGATAGGCAGCGATTCTTCCGCGAGATGGAGCGAGATCTCAGGCACGAGCGGAACCGGCAAAACCTTCGTGTTGGCGCGGATGAAGGCCTCGCGGTCCTGCGGCTGGATTTCCGTCACTTCGCGACGGGCGCGTCCTTGAGGCCGCCGCGCTTGCAGATGAACTTCCATTCCGCGGCCGTGACGGGCTGCACCGACAGGCGTGAGTTCTTCACCAGCACCATGTCCTTGAGCTCAGGGATTATCTTGATCTCCTCGAGGCTGACCGGCTTGGGCAGATCGCGGACGGCGCGCACGTCCACGCACTCCCAGCGCCCATCGTCGGTGGTCGAGTCGCGGTGGATTTCCGCCGCGACCTCCACGATGCCCACGATCTCGAGCCCCTCCTGGGAGTGGTAGAAAAAGCCGAGATCGCCCTTCTTCATGGCCCGCATGTTGTTGCGCGCCTGGTAGTTGCGCACCCCGGACCATTCCTCGCCCTTGGCCCCTTTCGCCTTCTGCTGCTCCCAGGACCAGGCCGAGGGTTCCGACTTGAACAGCCAATAGGACATGCCGCGCCTCCCGAACGAATTTGCCGGCCGACACCATGGAGCAGCGGGCTCCGCCCTTCAACCTGTGAGAGGGATTGACGGCAACCCATGACAACCATGCTCGGGAGACCCTTGACCGGACTGGAATCCCTGCCCTAGAGGCTCTTGCAAGAGCGGATCCGTCTTCGAGTGGGATAGCCGGCATGCGGGCGGTTCGCTCGTTTCGCCGGCGGATGGATCGGCGCGGTCCTGGTGCCAGTCTCCATGAGCTCCCAATCCAATCTGCGCGGCATTGCCTGCATGGTGCTGTCGACCGGTGTCTTCGTCACCGTGGACACCAGCATGAAGATCGTCATGGCGGACGCGGGGCCCCTGCAGGTGCTCTTCATGCGCGGCGTCTCGGCGAGCCTCTGGTGCCTGCTGACGCTTCTGCTGCTTGGCCATGCCATCCACCTCGGGCAGTCGCTCGACCGCTGGGTGCTCCTCAGGGCCTTCTTCGAGACCTTGGGGGTGCTCGCCTTCATGCTTGCGCTCGCGCGGATGCCGATCGCCGACATCACCGCCATCTTCCAGACAACGCCGCTTCTCCTGCTCATGGGGGTGGCCCTGGTGTGGCGCGAGCGCATCGGCGGCTGGCGGTTGGCGCTCATCTTCGCTGGCCTCGCAGGGGCCCTTCTGGTGGCGCAGCCGGGCTCCAGCGCCGCCTCGCCTTATGCCGTCCTGGGCTTTCTTACCGCGCTGGCCTGCGCCGTGCGCGACATGGTGGCCCGCAACATCCCGCGTCAGATCCCTGCCCTGGTCGCCACTTTCACGACGCTGGTCATGGTGATGGTGGTGGCAGGAGTGCTGGCGCTCCTGTTCGAGACCTGGGTGCCGCCGACCGGGCTCCACCTCACGCTGGTGACGGCGGTGGGCCCGCTGCTCATGCTCGCCCACATGCTGGTCTTCCTCGCCTACCGCTTCGCGAGCGCCGCCACGGTCGCGCCCTTCTACTACACCTTCATGCTCTGGGCGGTGATCTCGGGCGTGCTCGTTTTCGGCGATGTGCCGAACGGGCTCGCGATCGCCGGCATGAGCTTCATCCTTCTGAGCGGGCTCACCATTGTGCTCATGGACGGGCGGCAGAGGCGGGATGCCGCCGCGACGACCTGACGCCGCTATTCGGTTTCAGCCCTGAGCGGCCGCGCGAGGAGCCCGGCGATCTCGCTTTCCGCGCTGGATTCGCCAGAGACGACCCGGTTCACGGCGAGGCAGACGGGCATGTCGATATGGTGCGTCGAAGCCATGGTGGCGACCACCGAGGCCGTGTGCACGCCTTCGACAACGCCCCGAACGTCCTTTTCCGCCTGCTCCGGGGTCCTCCCCTTTCCGAGCGCCACCCCGAAGGAGAAGTTGCGCGATTGCGGGCTCGCGCAGGTGAGGATCAGGTCGCCGAGACCTGAAAGGCCGACCAGCGTCTCGACCCTCGCCCCGAGCACCCGCCCGATGCGCGTGAGCTCGGCGAAGGCGCGCGTGGTGAGGGCGGCCCGCGCGCTGTCGCCAAGCATTTTCCCGTTCGCGATTCCGCAGGCGATGGCAAGCACGTTCTTGACCGCGCCGCCGACCTGCACGCCGGTTGCGTCGTCGGAGGCGTAGATGCGGAATGTCGGCACGCTCAGCGCTTCGGCGATCGGGCGTGTCTCTTCAAGCGTGTCGCCGGCGAGCGTCACCGCCGTCGGCAGGCCCCGCGCCACGTCGCCCGCGAAGCTCGGGCCGGACAGCACGAAGGGTTTGAGCGCCGGGCAGGCCTTCGAAAGAACTTCGGTCATGAAGCGGTTCGTGCCCCGCTCTATGCCCTTGGCGCAGACGACGCCGGGCGCCTCGCTCAGCCTGTTGCCGAAGCCTTCCATCACCTCCGCCAGAGCCTGGGCCGGAGTGGCGATCAGGTAGAGATCGGCTTGCTGCAACGCCTTCCGGTCGGCCGTGACCTCGACCGAAGAAGGCACTTCCGCATCCGGCAGGTAGGCCTTGTTGCGCCGTGCCGCGCCGAGATCCGTTGCGAGCGCCGCATCGCGCGCCCACAGCGCCACCTCGTGCCCCGCGCGGCTCGCGAGGATGGCGAGCGCCGTGCCCCAGGCCCCTGCCCCGATCACTCCAACCCTCATGCCTTCACTCCTGCAAAGGGGGCAGGCGCTGCCCCCGGATCGAGCGGCCAGCGGGGCCGCGCCGGCGCGTCGAGCCCGTCGACGAGCCCCCGCGCAAGCCGTTCCGCGCCGGCCCATGCCACCATGGCCGCGTTGTCGGTGCAGAGCGCCGGCGGAGGCAGGCAGAGCCGTAGCCCCTCCCGCTCGGTGAGGGTCTCGAACATCCGCCTCAGCCGTCGGTTCGCCGCCACGCCGCCCGAAACCACGAGCGCGGGCGCTGCGATTGCCGGATGCTCGGCCCGGAACCTCCGGATGGCGAGGCGCAGGCGATCCTCCACACTCTCCGCGACCGCCGCCTCGAAGCTGGCGCAGATGTCGGCGACATCGCCCTGATACGGACCATCGAGCGCCTGCACCGCCTGCCGCACCGCCGTCTTGAGGCCCGAAAAGGAAAAGTTGGGCTCGGGATTGCGCAGCATCGGACGCGGGAACCGGAAGCGTTCCGGATTGCCCTCCGCCGCCGCGCGTTCGACCAGTGGTCCACCTGGGTAGCCGAGGCCCAGGAGCTTGGCGGTCTTGTCGAAGGCTTCCCCCAATGCGTCGTCGATGGTCGTGCCGTAGCGTCGGTAGTCGCCGACATCCTCCACGGCCAGCGTCTGCGTATGGCCGCCGGAGATGAGGAGCAGGAGATAGGGAGGCTGGAGTCCGTCCGTGAGCCCCGGCGTCAACGCATGCGCCTCCAGGTGATTGACCGCCACGAGCGGCAGCCCGTGCGCCAGCGCCACAGCCTTGCCCGTGGTGAGCCCGACGAGCAGGCCCCCGATGAGTCCCGGCCCCGCTGTCGCCGCGACCCCGTCGAGGTCGCCGAAGCCGACATCGGCCTCGGCCATGGCGCCGGCGATCAGCCGGTCGAGATGCGCCACGTGCGCACGCGCGGCGATCTCCGGCACAACCCCGCCATAGGCCGCATGCTCTTGGGTCTGCGACAGGACCACATTGGCGAGGATCTCGCCCCGCCCGTCGGCGGTCCGGCGTATGACCGCGGCAGAGGTCTCATCGCACGACGTTTCGATGCCGAGCACCCGCATCCCTTCACAGTCCGGCCGCAAGCTCATCCTTTCCCAAGTCGTCCAAGTCTCTATAGACTAGGATGGAGCACGGCATTCCACGTAGAACATTTTCCTTAATGCGGGAAAAGCATCGCCGCTGTGGTCGGGTACCGGCCATTGCCTGTGCGGCGAAGCGGAGGTGTTCTCCGGTGCAGGCTTGTGGACGATGAGGCATGACGACGGCGCTTTTTCGTATCGGAACACGCGGCTCTCGCCTGGCGCTGGTGCAGGCGCGCGAGGTGCGCGACCGCCTGATCGCGGCGCACGACCTCGATCCGAAGTCGGTGGTGATCTCCACGATCCTGACCTCCGGCGACCGCATCCGCGACCGGCCCCTGGCGGAGATCGGGGGCAAAGGCCTCTTCATCAAGGAGATCGAGGAAGCACTTCTGTCGCGCAAGATCGACCTGGCCGTGCATTCCATGAAGGACATGCCGGCGCTGCTGCCGCCCGGTCTCGTCATCGCGGGTCTCTTGAAACGTGAGGATCCGCGCGACGCCTTTGTCTCCTACCAGACCGACTCTATCGCGTCGCTGCGCAAGGGCGCCGTCGTCGGCTCCTCTTCCGTGCGCCGCGCAGCCCAGCTCAGGGCGCTGCGGCCCGATTTCGAGATCGTGCAGTTCCGCGGCAATGTCGACACGCGACTCGCGAAACTGGCGCGCGGCGAGGTGGACGCCACCATCCTTGCCTGCGCCGGCTTGAACCGCCTAGGCATCGCGAACGAGATCACGGCCCCGATTGCGCCGGAGATCATGCTGCCGGCAGTCGCGCAGGGCGCGATCGGCATCGAGACCCGCGCTTCCGACACCCACATGCGCGACCTGCTGTCCCCCATCAACGATGCCGCGACCGAACGCCAGGTGGCGGCCGAGCGCGCCTTCCTCATCGCGCTCGACGGGTCCTGCCGAACGCCGCTCGCCGGCCACGCTGTGCTCAAGGGCCTGCGCCTGTCCTTTCGCGGCATGGCGCTGACGATGGACGGGTCCGCAATCTTCGAAGCCGCCCGCCGGGGCGGCCCGGCGGAGGCGGAAACGATGGGTCGGGACGCGGCGGAGGAGGTGAGGCGGCTGGCGGGCGACCGTCTCATGACCTGAGCTTCCAGATGCGCCTGATCGTCACCCGGCCGCAAGAGGACGCGAAGGCCATCATCGAGGCGCTGGCGGCCGAGGGTCATTCCGCCATCCTTGCTCCGCTGCTCGAGATCGTCGCCCTGCCGGAAGCAGCTATACCCGCGGCCGACTATCAGGCGGTGCTGGTGACGAGCGCCAACAGCGTCCGAGCCCTCACCGGCAACCCGGCTTTCGAACGCCTGCGCCACAGCCTCGCGGTAACTGTCGGACCCGCTTCGGCGGCGGCGGCGAAAGAGGCGGGCTTCAGCAGGGTAGCGACGGCGGACGGCGATCTTCTATCGCTGGTGCGCTGGGTCGAGCGGAACCTTGCGCCGGCGGATGGCCCACTGCTCTATGCCTCCGGCGCCGTCTCGGCCGGCGATGTGGAGAAGGAACTGGGCGCCCCTGGCTACCGTGTGCGCCGCGTCGTGCTTTACGAGGCACGGCCCGTGCCGTACCTGCCTTCGGCAGCGGTCGAGGCGCTGGCCGGCAGCGCCGACGGGGTTCTCCTCTATTCGCCCCGCACGGCGCAGGTCTGGGCCGATCTGGTCTCCCAGGCGGGCCTGCGGGAACAGGCCGCCCGGCTCACGCATTACTGCCTGTCGGGCAACGTGGCGTCGGTGATCGAACGGGCTTTCGGGAAAGACTGTCCGGTGGCCGTGGCGGCGATACCGGAGGAGCCTGCGCTGTTGCGACTCATGGGCAAGGGTGGATCGGGGCTGGCCGTTCCGTCCTCGCTCCCTTAAGCTTCGGCCGGGTTCACACCCAGAGCTATTTGCGGGCGGAGGAAATGGCAGGCTCCCGATCGGACCGGCAGGGCCGGCGCGCTGCGCCGCCGCCCGTCATCGACCTGAAAGCCGAAGAGGTGGTCGAGACCGCGCACGAGCCTGCGGCGGACGATCCTGACCAGGCCTCGCCCGAGGGCGAGATGCGGCACGAGTCCCCCGTGGAGGAGACGCTGTCACGGCCGGAGACATCCACTGCCGATGAGGTCCCGGTCGAGCCCGACGCTGAACCTGCCCACGCCGCGGGACCTCCACCGGATCGGGATGCTCAGGATACGATGCAGGAATCCAGCCGCTGGCGAGGGATGGCCGCCTATGCTGCGGCAGCGGCGGCCCTGATCGTCCTTGGCGGCGTGCTTGCCTATGCCTTCGGCGACCGCATCTGGTCGAGAGGACCGGACCCGGACGTGCTTGCCCTCACGGCCCGCCTCGATCAGACGGCGGCGGGCCTCGGCGCGTTGTCCGACCGCGTCACCGCCGTCGAGCGGGACCTCACCGGTCTCCGGGACGCCCATGGCAAGCTCGCCGCCGATGTGGACAATCTGCGCAAGGCCTTCGACGAGCAGACGGCGGCGGCGCGCAACTCCATCGACTCGAACGACAGCCGCATCGCGGAGGTGGACCGGCGGGCGACCGAAATCCAAGGCGCCATCGATGCGCTGCGCTCCTCGGTGGCTGCCGCCGGCGACAGCGGCGCCAACGCGCTCGTTACCGGAGAGCTGAAGACCTCCTTCGACGCCCTTTCGACGAGGCTCGCCGAGACGGAGAAGCGGCTCGCCGCCACCACCGCCGAGCTCGAAGCCGTGAGGCAGACCCAGAATCGCGCGACCGAGAACCAGGGCCGCGTGGACAACACATCCGCTGCGCTCGGACAGGCCGCGACGGCGCTCGCAGGAAAAATCCGCCAAGGACAGCCCTTCGCAGGAGAACTCGACGCGCTGGCCACGCTCGCTCCCGCGACGCCCGGCCTCGACGTGCTGCGACTCCACGCGGGAACCGGCGCGCCGAGCGCCGCGGCGCTGGCGGCGAAGCTCTCGGAGCTGCTTCCCACCCTCCCCGGCGCGAAGGATGCCGAAGCCGAACCCACAGCGCCCGCGACCGGGCTCTGGGCCAGATTCACGGCGAGCGTTTCGAGCCTCGTGAAGGTCCGCCGGCTGGACGAGGTGGACTGGCCCGCCACCGTCGCTCGCGCTCGCGGCGCGCTCGAGACGGGCGACATCGATGCCGCCATCGGCATCCTCGAGGCCGCCAGCGCCACGCCGCCCCAGCCGATCGCCGACTGGCTGAAGCAGGCGCGGGCCAGCCGCGACGTCGAGGCCGCCCTCAAGCAGGTTGAGACGGCGGCGCTCGCCAGGCTCGGCACCCAGCCCTGACATGGTCTAGACCCCGCATGCGGATCATCCTGCGTTTCGTCCTTCTCGCTGTCGTGGCGGCGTTCTGCGCCTGGTTCGCCGACCGTCCGGGCGTGCTGAGCGTCGACTGGCTTGGCTACCGGGTGGAGATCTCGCTCGGCGTGGCGCTCCTCGCGCTGCTCCTGCTGCTGGTCGGCCTCTGGATCGTCTGGTCGCTGACGAGGGGGCTCGTGCGGGCGCCAGGCAGCCTCTTCGGCTATTTCCGCGGCCGGCGTGGCCGGCGCGGGCAGGAAGCGCTCTCCAAGGGCCTTGTCGCCGTGGCGGCGGGCGACGCCGCGGGCGCCAGGCGCCATTCCCAGATCACCACGCGCCTCCTTCCGGACAATCCGATGACGAGGCTGCTGGAAGCCCAGACGGCGCAGCTCGAAGGCGACCAGGACCGCGTCCGCACGGTCTATGAATCCATGGCGGAGGAGCCGGAGACGCGGCTCGTCGCGCTGCGCGGCCTTTTCATGCAGGCCCGCCACCAGCACGACGACGCGCGCGCCCGCAAGATCGCCGAGCAGGCCTATGGCCTCAATCCGGGCCTCGGCTGGGCATCCTTAGCCGTGCTCGCCGCCCGTGCGCTCGATCGCGACTGGCCGGCTGTTCTCTCCGTGCTCGAGGCGCAGAGGCGTGCCGGCATGCTTGCCGCCGACCTCCATCGCCGGAAGCGCGCCGCCGTCCATGCCGCCCAGGCGATCACGGCCGAAGAGCATGATGCGGCGGCAGCGCTCGATCTCGCCCAGAAGGCGCTGAAGCTCGATCCGGGGCTGGTGCCTGCGGCGGTGGTGGCCGCGCGCGTCCTCATCGCCCAGAATGCGCTCCGCAGGGCGACGCGGCTCATCGAGCGGACATGGGCGCTCAACCCGCATCCCGATCTCGCCGAGCTCGACGCCTATGCGCGCGCCGGCGACTCCCCGCAGGACCGCCTGAAGCGCATCCGCAACCTGCTCAAGGCGTCCGACGGCGGCGAGGAAGGCGCGGTTGCATTGGCGCGCGCCGCCATGGACGCGCACGACTGGACGCTCGCACGCCAGACTCTCGAGCCCTTAATCGACGAGCGCCCGCGCGCCCGCATCTGCCTCCTGATGGCGGAGATCGAGGAGAACGATGCCGGCGACCGTGGCCGCACCCGCGAATGGCTGGCGCGAGCCGCCCGGGCACCGCGCGACCCGGCCTGGATCGCCGGCGACTACCTCTCCGACACGTGGCTTCCGGTGTCGCCCGTGACCGGCGAGATCGGCATGTTCGAATGGCGCACTCCGCGCGAGGCGCTTGGACAGGCGCATCTGCCACCGAGCCTGTTCCCGCAGGCAAGGCCCCCGGCCCTGCCGCCCGCCAGGGAGGCGGCGGAACCGGTGGACGTGACGCCGAGGGCCATGAAGCCCGAAGCGCCTCCCGCTCCAGTGACGGAAAAGCCTGTGGAGCCCGCGTCTTCCGCCCCGATGACGGCGCCTGCCGCCGCGCCCGCTCCCAGGCCCGCCAAGGCCGCCATGCCGGCCGAGCCCGCGAAATCGGCGCTGGAGAAGGAGGAGTTGGTGATGCTGCAGCTGCGCCAGCCGGACGATCCTGGACCCGAGTCCCGTTCGGACGAGGACGACGATCCATCCTGGCCCCGCCGGCTCGCCGGCACCTGATTGCGCGCTAGTTCTCCTTTTCCACCTTGCCGCGCCGCTGGAGCTGCCAGGCGATGCCCCAGCAGAGCATGGCCCAGGTCGCGCCCAGCGACCAGCCGGCGAGCACGTCGGTCGGATAGTGGACGCCGAGATAGACGCGGCTCGCGCCGATGGCGAGCGTGAGGAAGACCGCTAGGCCGAGAAAATAGGTCTTGAGCGCCGCGGACTTCTCGACGCGGGCAAGCAGCGCCCCGAGCGTGAGATAGATGACGGCCGAAAGCATGGCATGGCCACTCGGGAAGCTCGCCGTCGAGGTCTCCACGATATGGGCCACGATATCCGGCCGGGGCCGGTCGAATATCGCCTTGAAGAGATTGGAGAGGACGGTTCCTCCCACCGCCGAGAGCACGACGAGCAGCGCGGCGCCCCGCTTCCCGGCCATGATCAGGTAGCCCGTGACGGCGAGCGTCACGAAGGCGAGCACCGTCGTGCTGCCGAGGCTCGTGAAATCGCGCATCGCGATCTCGAGCCATCGGGGACCGATCGGGTCGCTGGTGTCGGCGGGATTGCGGAGCGCGAGCAGCACGGCCTCGTCGAAGCGGACCGTCTCGCCCTCGCGGACCTCGTCGACAATCTGCAGGAAGACATAGAGCAGCCCCGCTGGCGTGAGCACGGCCACGAGAACCGCAAGCTCCCGCCACCCCATGCGGCGCGGATCGAGGCTGAAGGGCATCAGTGCTCGCGCGATGCGCAGTGGCCGTGATCGGCCAGCGTCTCGAGCACCCGGCATTCCGCCACCGGCCCCTGCCCGCAGGCCTGAATCATTCTCTCAAGCTCCGACTTCAGGCGGCTGAGACGATTGATCTTTTCCTCGACCGCCGCGAGCTGGAGCGCGGCTATGCGGTCTATCTCGGCGCAGGGGTTCTCGGGATGGCCGGCAAGGTCGAGAAGGCGCCTGATCGCCTCGATGTCGAAGCCGAGCGCGCGCGCATGCCGGATGAAGCTCAGGCGCTGCTCGGCGGTGGGGCCATAGCGGCGTTGCCGCCCTTCGGTCCGGGGCGGCGGCGGCAGCAATCCGATCTGCTCGTAATAGCGGATCGTCTGCACCTTGCAGCCGGTGCGATCCGAAAGCTCGCCGATCGAAAGTCCGCCGCGCATGGCGATTCCCTCTTGAACCTACAGTGACTGTAGAAACTACATGGGGGTACGACAAGCCGCGGGCAAGAGGTTCGGCATGAGCGCAAGCTGCTGTGGAAGCGAGGTGAAATTCGACGGCCTGTCGCCGGAATACCGCCGGCGGCTGTGGATCGTCCTCCTCATCAACGCCGTCATGTTCGTGATCGAAATGGCCGCGGGCGCCGCCGCGGGCTCCCAGGCGCTGAAGGCCGACGCCCTCGACTTCGCCGCCGACGCGGCGACCTACGGCATCAGCCTCGCGGTCATCGGCATGCCGATCCGCACCCGCGCGCTTGCCGCCCTCGCCAAGGGCGCAAGCCTGACGCTCATGGGTCTCTGGGTGCTCGGCTCCACCGCCTGGCAGGTGCTCGTGCTCGGACTTCCCGAGGCGCAAGTCATGGGTCTCATCGGCTTTCTGGCGCTCGCCGCCAACCTCGGGAGCGTCCTCATCCTCATGCGCTACAAGGACGGCGACTCGAACGTCCGTTCCGTCTGGCTCTGCTCGCGCAACGACGCCATCGGCAACGTCGCGGTGATGCTGGCGGCGCTCGCCGTCTGGCTCCTCGGCAACGGCTGGCCGGATATCATCGTCGCCTTCGGCATGGCGAGCCTGTTCCTCAACTCCTCCGCCCAGATCCTGCGGCAGGCCTGGAGCGAGTACCGCACCGGAGAGGCGGCGGAGGCTTCACACCACCACGGCCACGCGCATTGAAGTGACGTCGCGCGGAGGGGCGGTGCCCTCCTTGCTCAGAAGCTCCGGCCGTCCACCTTTTGCGGGTTGAGCGTCGCGAGATCGACGCCGTCGGCGGCCCTGAGGTTGATGGCGACCATGGCGTTTCCTTTCGGATCCTTTCCATAGGCGAAGGGCTGCACTCCGCATTCCAGGCAGAACTGATGCGCGATGGCGTGCTTGTAGAAACGGTATTCCTTGAGCTTGTCGCCGCCGGAGACGAGCTTGAAGGCTTTCTCGGGCGCAAACGTCAGGACAAAGCCCTTGGTCGAGCAATGCGAGCAGTTGCATTGCATGGTCTTGTCGAGATCGACCTCCGCCTCATAGCGCACCGCCCCGCAATGGCATCCGCCGGTCACCTTCTGCATTCCTGACATGTCCGCTCGCTCCTTCCGATCGTCAGCCGGGACGGCTATCCATTCACGGCATTCCGGCGATCCCGTGGCTTCCGACGAGGACGTTTCCCACACCGCCCGGTCCGACAATCCTCAAGGAGTTTCCATGACAGAGCGTCGCACTCTCGGCACTTCCGGCCTTTCCGTCTCGCCCCTTTGCCTCGGCGGCAATGTTTTCGGCTGGACCGCCGACGAGAAGACCTCCTTCGCCATCCTCGATGCGTTCCTGGATTCGGGCTTCAACTTCATCGACACCGCGGATGCCTATTCCCGCTGGGTCGAGGGGCACACGGGCGGAGAGTCCGAGGCCATCATCGGCCGCTGGCTGAAGCGGCGCGGCGGTCGCGACAAGGTGGTGATCGCCACCAAGGTCGGCTCCGAGATGGGACCCGGGCGGAAGGGGCTGAAGGCCGCCTATGTCCGACAGGCGGTCGAGGACTCGCTCTCCCGCCTCCAGACCGACCATATCGACCTCTACCAGTCCCACTGGGACGATCCGGAGACCCCCTTCGAGGAGACGCTCGGCGCCTATGCCGATCTGCTCAAGGCCGGCAAGGTGCGCGCCATCGGCGGCTCAAACCTCACCGCCGCGCGGCTGTCCGAGGCGCTGAAGACGAGCCGCGACAAGGGACTGCCGCGCTACGAGTCGCTGCAGCCGAAATACAACCTGACGGACCGCTCCGAGTTCGAGGGACCGCTGCAGGAGCTCTGCGCGGCCGAAGGCATCGGCGTCATCCCCTATTACGGGCTGGCGGCGGGCTTCCTCACCGGCAAATACCGCTCCGAGGCGGATTTCGGGAAGAGCGCGCGTGGCGGCGGCATGAAGAAGTATCTCGATGCCCGCGGTCTTAAAATCCTCGCTGCGCTCGACGCCGTGGCCACGCGCCTTTCGGCAACGCCGGCGCAGGTCGCGCTCGCGTGGCTGAAAGGCCGCCCCGCCATCACCGCGCCCATCGCCAGCGCCACGAGCCTCGAGCAGCTCCGCGATATCCTGAAGGCTGCAACGCTGAAGCTCGATGCGGAAGCGTTGAAGGCTCTGGAAACCGCAAGCGCCTGACCGCCCGGTTCAGTTCGCGCCCGCAAGCCTGGGCAGTTCCTTCAGGAATTCGTCGCGCAGGCGCGGTCCCGCCGGCCTGCTCGACCGCATCTCCTCGATCCTCAGCCGGGCGAACACCAGCCTTCGGCCGTCCTTCTCGGCCCAGCCGACGAACCAGCCCAGCGGCAGGTTCTTGTCGATGCCACCGGAGACTATGGCATGCCGGCCCGTGCCGGTCTTGCCGTGCACCTTCCATCCGTCGGCGTCGAACTCCGGGAGGATCGTCATCGTCAGATCGTGGGCTTGCCGGGACACGGGATGCTCGCCCGCAATCAGGCGGCGAAGGAACGTCACCTGCTCGTCGGGCGAGATCCGGAGCGAGGAACCGAGCCATGCCGTTGTGAGGCCACCGGAGACATCCATGTTGCCGTAGCGGAGCCGGCTGACATACTCGGCGAACGAAGCGTCGCCGAGGCTGCGGGTGATTTCCTGCGAATACCAGAGGACCGAATCCCGCTCCCAGATCGTCGGGTCGACGGTCTTCCGGTCGCGTTTCCTCGCCTTGAACTCGCGCTTGTAGCTCCAGGCGGGCGTGCGGGCATCCTTCAGGATGCCGGAATCGTAGCCCATCAGCGCAAGAGGTACCTTGAAGGTCGAGGCGGGCGTGAATTGTTCGCTGCAGACACCGTCGCGCTGTATGATGGCGCCGCTCGCCGCATCGACGATCAGCGTGCATTCGCGGACGCCCGATGCATGCGCAGGAATAACGGCGGCAAGACATGCAAACAGGATGAAGAATTGGCGAAAAAGCCTTGCGGTTGCGACGTTTGGCATTTCGGCATCCTAAAAATTTATGCACACGACGCGATGCCGCCTGTGGATAAGACCGTGCATAGCGGCGACAACGCGTTTGATAGGTTGATTCGGGCAGGCCGGGGTCCGGACTCCTTTTCTGAACGGAACACGGCAAGAGCATGAAATTCCCGCCTTCATTCCTCGACGAGATCCGCGCCCGCGTGAGCGTGTCGTCGATCATCGGGCGCTCGGTGCAGTGGGACCGCAGGAAGTCCAATCCCGGCCGTGGGGATTTCTGGGCCTGCTGCCCCTTCCACCACGAGAAGACCCCCTCCTTCCATGCCGAGGACCGCAAGGGCCGCTACCACTGCTTCGGCTGCAAGGCGTCGGGCGACATCTTCACTTTCCTGGTCGAGAAGGAGGGCGTGCCTTTTCCCGAGGCCGTGGAACGGCTCGCCCAAGAGGCGGGCTTGCCCATGCCGCAGATATCGCCGGAGGCCGAGGCCGCCGAGGCCCGGCGCACGAGCCTCTATGAGGTGATGGAACTCGCTGCCCGTTTCTTCGAGGAGCGGCTGCAGCACCCTTCGGGCGCCCGCGCGCGCGACTATGTCGAGGGGCGTGACATATCGGAAGGCATCCGGAAGGAGTTCCGGCTCGGCTATGCGCCGGACGGCAAGTACAACCTGAAGACCTTCCTGGCCGAAAAGAACGTCTCGGCCGAGCAGATGATCGAGTCGGGCCTCCTCGTCTCGGGCGAGGACATCCCGGTCGCCTATGATCGCTTCCGCGACCGGCTCATGTTTCCGATCCGCGATGCGCGCGGCCGCGTCATCGCCTTTGGCGGCCGGGCGCTGCGGCCCGACGCGCAGCCCAAATACCTCAATTCGCCGGACACGCCCCTCTTCCATAAGGGTCGGGTGCTCTACAATCTCGACCGGGCACGCGGCGCCGCGCATGAGAAGGGCTCGATCGTCGCGGCGGAAGGCTACATGGACGTCATCGCCTTCGCCCGCGCCGGCCTCACCCATGCCGTGGCGCCCCTCGGCACGGCGCTCACCGAGGACCAGCTCCGGCTCCTCTGGAAGATGGCCGCGGAGCCCATTCTATGCTTCGACGGCGACGAGGCCGGCCGCAAGGCCGCCGTGCGGGCGCTCGACCTCGCCCTGCCCCTGCTTGCCCCCGGCCACTCGCTCCGCTTCGCCATGCTCCCGGAGGGCCTGGACCCAGACGATCTTCTGAAGGCGGAAGGAAAGGGCGCACTCGCCGCGGCGCTGGCCTCAGCACAACCCCTGATAGATGTTCTTTGGCGAAACGCGCTGGAAACGAGCGATCGCTCCACGCCCGAGCGCCGCGCGGAATTCGAGGCGCGGCTGGCGGAAGCCGCTGCCCGCATCGGCGAGCAGCGGGTGCGCGCCCACTACCAGGCGGAACTCCGCGACCGGCTGCGGGTGCTCTGGACGGGCCAGAACCAGACCGGGGGGCGCCCAAGCGCGCCCTTCGACCGGCGCTCGCCCTTCCGGCAGGGCCCCCGGCGTGGAGGACGTTTTCTTCCCGACCGCCCCTGGGAAGTCCAGATGCCGGCCTCCCGCGAGCTTCGGGCGCTCACCGCCACCGCCGGCGCGCAGCGGGTTCACGCGCGGCGGGAACGCCTCATTCTCGTAGCCCTCATCCATCATCCGGGCCTTCTCGACACGGACACCGAGCGGCTGTCCGAGTGCGATTTCGTGACCCCCGAGCTTGACAGGCTGAGGCGGGAAATCCTAGATATCGCCGCGCTTTACGACGGGCTTGACAGTCTTACGCTGAAGAACCACCTCATGGCCAAGGGCCACGAGGGCTTGTTGTCGGCCCTGGAGAGCGAGGCGCGGCGTCTGGGCGCCTGGTTCGTGTCGCGTGATGCGGCGCTCAGCGATGCGAGGATCGGCTTCCTGCAGATGATGACGCTCCACCACAAGACCGTGACGCTTCAGGCCGCGCTCGACGTGGCGGAGCGGCGGTTGGCGGAGGAGCCGAGCGAGCAGGCGCTGTCGCATCTGAACGACATCCGCGCGGAACTGGTCTCGAGCCTGGGCGAGGAAGCGGTCGTCGAAGGGTTCGGCGAGGCCTCCGGTCGGCCCGGTCAGGTAATCGCCTGACGTTTCGGCGGCGTGTGAGCCCCCTTCCTTGGGGAGCGTGCTCGTGGCAGGGACGTTATGCTTAAGGCCTGCTTAAGGGCGGGCCACTAGAACGAGGAGATAGGCGTCGGCCAGGCCCCCAGCGAGGGCGGCTTGTCCGGCGGTTTTGACATGCGAAGGACAAAGTCGACTATGGCAAGAGCGCAGATGCGTGAACCGGCCGAGGACGAGCAGGCCGCTCCCGACACCGCCGACGAGAAGGAAGCGCCCGAGACAGGCGCTCCGGCGGAGTCGAGCGACGGCCCCGTGCTCGACATGTCGGACGCCGCCGTCAAGCGCATGATCAAGCTTGCCAAGCAGCGCGGCTACGTCACCTACGACGAATTGAACGAGGTCCTTCCGTCGGAGGAAGTTTCCTCCGAGCAGATCGAGGACACCATGGCGATGCTCGCCGAGATGGGCATCAACGTGGTGGAGACCGAGGAAGGCGCGGAAGAGGCCCAGGCCGAGGAAAAGCCGGCCGAGAATCTTCCCATCAAGGTCGAGCGCGCGGCCGAGCCGGTCGACCGCACCGACGATCCGGTGCGCATGTATCTGCGCGAGATGGGTTCGGTCGAGCTTCTGTCGCGCGAGGGCGAGATCGCCATCGCGAAGCGCATCGAGGCCGGCCGCGAGGCCATGATCGGGGGCCTGTGCGAAAGTCCCCTCACCTTCCAGGCCATCATCATCTGGCGCGACGAGCTGAACGAGGGAAAGATCCTGCTGCGCGATATAATTGACCTCGAGGCGACCTATGCGGGTCCCGAGGCGAAGCAGCAGCAGATGGCGCAGCCCGTCGTCGAGGCGCCGCCCACGCCCGCGAAGCCCACCGACAAGGTCGAGGCCAGGAAGGCCGAACGCGCTTCGCCCAAGGACCGCATGGAAGAGCGCCGCATGCGCCAGATCTATGGCGACGTGCTCTCGCCCGACGACTTCAACAAGCCTAGTCAGCCGGAGGAGGACGAGGAGGACGACGAGGAGGCGAACGTCTCGCTCGCCGCGATGGAGGCCGAGCTCAAGCCCAAGGTGCTCGACACCTTCGACCGCATCGCCAAGACCTACAAGTCGCTCCGCAAGCTCCAGGACCAGGAGGTGGGCGAGAAGACGAAGCTCTCTCCCTCGCAGGCCCGGCGCTACAAGAAGCTGCGTGACGAGATCATCGCGGACGTGAAGTCGCTGTCCTTGAACCAGGCCCGCATCGAGGCGTTGGTCGAGCAGCTCTACGACATCAACAAGCGCCTGATCGCGCTCGAGGGCCGGCTCATGCGGCTGGCCGAGACCTACAAGATCCCGCGCGATGTGTTCCTGAAGGAATACCAGGGCGAGGAGCTCGATCCGAACTGGACGCGCCGCGTGGGGCGTCTTTCCAAGTACGGCTGGAAGGACTTCATCCACGAGGAGAAGGACATGATCCGCGGCGTGCGCGAGGAGATCCACGCGCTTGCCTCCGACACGGGCCTCAAGATCCCCGAGTTCCGCCGCATCGTGCACATGGTGCAGAAGGGCGAGCGCGAGGCGCGCCAGGCCAAGAAGGAGATGGTGGAGGCGAACCTCCGGCTCGTCATCTCGATCGCCAAGAAGTACACGAACCGCGGGCTGCAGTTCCTTGATCTGATCCAGGAAGGCAACATCGGCCTCATGAAGGCGGTGGACAAGTTCGAGTACCGCCGCGGCTACAAGTTCTCGACCTACGCCACATGGTGGATAAGGCAGGCGATCACCCGCTCGATCGCCGACCAGGCGCGCACCATCCGCATCCCCGTGCACATGATCGAGACGATCAACAAGATCGTGCGCACAAGCCGCATGATGATGCACGAGATCGGCCGCGAGCCGACGCCGGAGGAGCTGGCGGAGAAGCTTTCCATGCCGCTCGAGAAGGTCCGCAAGGTGATGAAGATCGCCAAGGAGCCGATCTCGCTCGAGACGCCGGTGGGCGACGAGGAGGATTCCCACCTCGGCGACTTCATCGAGGACAAGAACGCGGTGCTGCCGATCGACGCCGCCATCCAGGCGAACCTGCGCGAGACGACGACGCGCGTGCTCGCGAGCCTGACACCGCGCGAGGAGCGCGTGCTCCGCATGCGCTTCGGCATCGGCATGAACACCGACCACACGCTCGAGGAGGTGGGCCAGCAGTTCTCGGTGACGCGCGAGCGCATCCGCCAGATCGAGGCCAAGGCGCTCAGGAAGCTCAAGCATCCGAGCCGGAGCCGCAAGCTCCGGAGCTTTTTGGACAACTAACCCTCAGAGCGCGCCACTTAGGCGCGCTCTTCCGCCCGGGACTATCGGCTCCCGACTTGTGGACCTGCGTGATAGACTGCTGAAAGCAAGCGCAACAGAGCCACCATGTCCAAGCCCACGATCTTCACCATCTCCGCCGTATGGGACGACGAGGCTTCGGTCTGGTCAGGCCATTGCGACGATATCCCGGCCGCGGCCGATGCGCCGACGCTCGATGCGCTTCTGGCCAGAATCTCCGCGATGGCGCTGGACCTCCTGCCGGACAATCATCCGGATGTCGATCCGGCCACCCTGTTCCTCCAGATTACGGCGCTGCGCGAAGCAGAACCAGCCGCGGCGTGATGGCGCCTCAGTTCGACCGGCCGCTGCGCGATCTTCTGCGCGCCGCCGGCTGTACTATTGTCCGGCAGGGAAAGGGCAGCCACGAAATCTGGCGGAGTCCGATCACAGGGCGGAATTTCGCGGTGCCAGTCGGCATCCCGAGCCGTCACACAGCCAACGCAATCCTTCGACAGGCAGGACTGCCCAAGGCCTTCTGATCGAGACCCTCACCCGATCCTTGTCACCTCCGCCTCGCCTGCTCCGGCCTTGACCGTGTCGCCGACGCGCTTGCCGAAGAGCGCGCGGGCGAGCGGCGAGGCGTGCGAGATCGTGCCTTCCGAGGGCTCGGCCTCGTCCTCCCCCACGATCCTGAAGGTCTGGACGCGCCCGTCGTCGCGCTCGAGCGTGACGGTCGAGCCGAACTGCACCGTCTCTTTGTCGGCGGGCGGCTCGACGACCTGCGCGCTCGCCCGCCGCGCCTGCCAGTAGCGCAGATCACGCGCCGTCCGCGCCATTGTGCCCTTGTCCTCGGCCGCGCGCGCCTGCGCATGCTCCTTCGCGAGCCTTAGGAGTTCCGTCTCGATCGCGGCAACGCCCTCCGGCGTCACGAAGTTCGGATTGGACGAGACTGGGCGCTCGGGGAAATCCTCGGCCCCGTCGTCCTGCTCCTTCACGAAGGCGCGGCTCATGGCCCGGACCTTAGCACAATTGGGCGAAGACTTGCGAAGGCTGTCCACCATGGCGTGTGCCTGGGGATCGGGCAATGCCGCATCCGGCTTGCCGGCCGGAGGCGCATGAGAGGCCCCTTCGAGCCGCTGGCACATGCCTTGCTAAGCCGCATCACACAGCGGCCGGGCGCGACATCGCGCGGAAGCCGCAACGGGGGCGGATCGGCCGGGGAGGGACTGGTCCGCCCCTCCTCCCATGGAGCTTCAAGCGGGCCCCCGGCCGCGCTACCATGCTCGAGAAGCGGCAGGTCACGCGGACGGGAGAAAGCGCCATGTCATTCCTGAAGAAGCTCTTCGGCCTCGGCGGCGCGGCCGAGGACGGCGCGCCGAAGCCCGGCAAGTCGATCGAGTACGGCGGCTTCACCATCCGCGCCGAGCCCTACAAGAGCGAGGGCCAGTTCCAGACCGCCGGCGTGATCGAGAAGGATGTGGGCGGCGAGCGCAAGCAGCACAGGTTCATCCGCGCCGACCGCTTCAACGGCCTCGACGACGCGGTCGACTGCGCCCTCTCCAAGGGCCGCCAGATCATCGACGAGCGCGGCGACAAGGTCTTCGACTGAGGCGGGCTTTGCGCCACGACGCCAAACTGGATGCGCGGGGGCTGCAATGCCCCCTGCCGGTGCTGAAGGCGAGGAAGCGCCTGGAGGAGCTTGCGGTCGGCGGCACGCTGAGGGTGCTCGCTACCGATCCGGCTGCCGCGATCGACTTCCCGCATTTCTGCGCCGAGGCCGGGCACGAGCTGGTGGAGGCCGGCGCGGATGGCGCCGTCCTCACCTTTCTCATCCGGAAATCCGCAAAATAGACGGGGCGGAACGATCTCCTGACCCTTGCGTTGCAACGTTGCGGTGGGCACCGCTAATCAACGCACGGGAGAAAACATCTCATGCGCGATGCGATGCTTGCGCTTGTGGCATGCCTTGGAATGGCCCTGCCCACTGCCGCCGTGGCGCAGGACGGCCAGGTCGTTTTCAACAACGCCTGCCGCACCTGCCACACCATGAAGCCGGGCGACAACCGCTTGGGCCCCACACTCGCCGGCATCATCGGCCGCAAGGCGGGGACCGCCGACGGCTACAACAACTACTCCTCCGCCATGACCGGGTCGGGGGTAATCTGGGACGAGGCGACGCTCGACAAGTTCATCGAAAGCCCCGACATCGTCATCCCCGGCAACAACATGAAGCCCTTCGCCGGCATCACCTCGAAGGAGGACCGGCAGAAGATCGTCACCTTCCTGAAAGCAGACGGCAACTGACTTCGCTGCGGTCCTCGCGGAGTTACGGCTTGCTTAGCTCTAGCGCGATTCAGCTCTGCGCCTTGGGCCTCACCTTGCCGGCGGTCGGACCCGTGTCGCCCATGTCCTCCACATAGGTCACCTCGTCGCCCTTTCTGAGGGCCTTGAAATCGCCGGACAGCATGCTGTTGCGGTGGAAGTAGAGCAGCGCTCCGGTCTCGGTGAGAAGGAAGCCAAAATCCTGCCCGGCGGGAAGGTCGGCGATCTGGCCAAGCCGCCGGTTCTCCGTGTCCTGCCCGCCGTCCGTTGTCGGCATCCGGAGCTTGCGCTTGAACTCCAGCAGCCGCTTCTCGGCCACCCTGAATGCCTCGCCGATCGCGTCCTTCAGTTCCGGCGTCTGGAACTTCCGCTGCAGATGCTCTGGCTCGTGGGCGACCACGATGTCCTTGTAGCCCGGAACCGAGAGCTCGATCCGCACCACGGGCGGTATGGTGCGCGCGGAATTGCGCGCCCTCTGCTCGACCCGCACCCGGCAGGTCGTGAGGCGATCGTAGATCTTCTCGAGCTTGGCGATGCGGGCGCGGATTTCCTCCTCCGCCCAGGACGTCGACTGGATGTTGTGGAATGCGACCTCAACGGGAATTTGCACGGTTCCTCACTGCCTTGCGTTGCCGTCCGGCCCCCGCAAGCCCCACCCGACAACGACACCCCGGCCCCCAAGGTTCCTCTGAAGACGCCTCGGGAGACGACGGGCTAGCCCTTTGATCCGCCTCGCAACCGGGTGAGGTAGAGCGAGAAGAGCTCGGCCTGCGAGCTCACATCGAGCTTGGCGTAGACGTGCTTGCGGTGCACGCGGATCGTCTCGGCCGAAATGCCGAGCAAGCGCGCGCCCGCCTTCGGCGAATGTCCCGAGAGCATGGCCTCGACGATCTGCGCTTCGCGGGCCGTGAGCTCGGGCAGGATGTTCGAAACCACCTTGTCGTCCGCGGGCGAGGCAAGCGTGCCGGGCTTTCCGGCCTCCGCCCTCCAGTGCCGGACGGATGCGCTCGACAGCACCGGCAGCAGCGCCTCCAGGCGGCGCTGGTCGCCTCCCGAGAAGCCGGGATGCCCCGTCATGCGCGACATCGACACGTGCAGGACCCCCTGCCCCGCAAGCGGCAGGAGCGCGGCGATGAGGTCGCTGACCCCGATGCGGCTGAAATAGAGCCGGTGATACTCGCTCTGGCGAAAGCCTGCCGGCGCGACGTCGCCGAGACGATGCACGCACGGCGCCCGGCAGCGCGAGGCGGCCCGGTAGAAGGGGCTGAGGCGATAGACCCCGGACAGATAGTCGCCATAGAGGACAGGCCGCTCGGCCTCAACCAGACGGTCGGCAACGACCGAGGGCGACCGGTCGCGCCGGTAGAGCAGGATCAACTCCGCATCGCTCGAGATCTCGGCCGCGGCAAGATCGAGGAGGCGGTCGGGAAACGCCGGCGTTCCGATGGACTGGATGAGTTGGCCGATCTGCTCCAGGCGCGCGCTCGCCGGAAGCTTCAATAGGCGGCCTCGTAGTA
The DNA here is from genome assembly GCA_050181295.1 of Parvibaculaceae bacterium. GTDB lineage: Bacteria > Pseudomonadota > Alphaproteobacteria > Rhizobiales > Aestuariivirgaceae > JBFXDI01. The sequence goes on from JBFXDI010000006.1 coordinate 54,301, forward strand.
GCCGGCGGCATCGAGCGCCATGACGTGCACGTCCACGGTTTCCGAATGGCCCACGGGATGGCCTTCGAAGGTGCGGCGGTGCGCGAGCCCCGCCTTCTCCGCCACCCGAAGCGAGGCGGCATTCGGAGCCATGACCTTGCACCAGACCTTGTTGACGCCCAGCCGCTCGATGGAAAGGCCAACGAGCGCACGGGCGATGTCGGTGCCAACCCCCCTGCCCCAGCGGGAGGGGGCAACGCCCCAGCCGATCTCCGCCGTGCGGTCGGCCGCGAGCAGGATGAAGCCGTCCCCGATCACGCGGCCGCTCGTCTTGGTCACCGCGGCGAGATGGAAGGACTTGCGCTGCGGCCAACCCTGCCGGGCAAGCGCGCCCCGGACGAACCCCCTCACCTTGGCGGCGCTCGGCAGCCTAGCGGCGATCCACTGCTGGTAATCGGGCCGCGTCATGTAGGTGGCGAAGGCCGCCCAGTCGTCCTCCACGATCTCGCGCACGACGAGCTTCGGCGTCTCGATCTCGGGGATATGGAGGAGAGTAACCATAAGCGGATCGTAGCCCCGACATGCACGCGCGTCGAGCCAACTTTCTTGTGGATAAGGCTGTCATGGAGTGGTTGCATGAGGGTGCGAGCGTCGATCGGACATTGACTTGACCGATGGAGACGAATCATGGCCGCGGAAGATCACTCCAACAAGGCTGAGGCCTTCGAGGCTTTCGACGACACCCCCACAAATCCCCGCATCGAGGAGACGATCGGCGACCTGATCGCCCGCCGCTACGGTCGCCGCGAGGTGCTGAAGGGGGCGCTCGCCGTCGCGGTGTCGGGCGCGCTGTTCGGACGCGAGGCGGTGACGGCGGCGCGGGCGACGACGCCGGACGCGACCAGCTTCGTCTTCGACGAGCTGGCAGGAGGGGTGGATGAGACGCATCACGTGGCCAACGGCTATGAGGCCGACATCCTGCTGCGCTGGGGAGACCCCCTCTTTTCGGATTCTCCCGAGTTCGATCCGGAGAACCAGTCGGCCGCGGCCCAGCACCGCCAGTTCGGCTACAACAACGACTATGTGGCGTTTTTCCTCGTGGATGGCAGCCCGGACAGGGCGCTCCTCTGCGTGAACCACGAATACACGAGCCCGGAAGTCATGTTCCGGAACGTTGGGGAGCCGGAGAAGAACGATTTCCAGCACATCACGGCCGACCTCGTCGATATCGAAATGGCCGCGCACGGGATCAGCGTTGTGGAAATCACACGCACCGATGGCCGCTGGAAGCCCGTGACATCCTCCTCATATAACCGGCGGATCTCGGCTTCCAATACCGAGATGCGGGTGGATGGGCCGGCCGCCGGCCACAGCCGCCTGAAAACCGCGGCCGACCCTTACGGGACCCGCGCCATAGGCACTCTCAACAACTGCGCTGGCGGCGTGACGCCCTGGGGCACCTACCTGACGGCGGAGGAGAACTTCCACGGCTATTTCTGGACCGACCAGACCGCCGAGAAGGACGGCAAGACCGCACGTCGCACGAGCGGCCTCGGAGGCGTGCAGCAGAAAAGCTACGACCGGTATGGCGTGCCTGGAAACTGGTATAGCTGGGGCGCCCACCACGCGCGCTTCAACGTCGACAAGGAGCCGAACGAGCCCAACCGCTTCGGCTGGATCGTCGAGATCGACCCCCTCGACGCCGCTTCGACCCCCGTCAAGCACACCGCACTCGGCCGCTTCCGGCACGAGGGCGCAGAGACCATCGTCAACAAGGATGGCCGCGTCGTCCTCTATTCCGGCGACGACAACCGTTTCGACTACCTCTACCGCTTCGTCTCGAAGAACGCCTACCGGCCGGACGACCGCGCGGCGAACATTGCGCTCCTTTCGGAGGGGACCCTGTCGGTGGCGAAGTTCGGGGCCGACGGAAGCATGGAATGGCTGCCGCTGGTCTTCGGCCAGGGCCCGCTCACGCCGGCCAACGGCTTTGAGTCCCAGGCGGATGTGCTGATCGACGCGCGGCTCGCCGGTGACCTTCTCGGCGCCACGCCCATGGACCGGCCGGAGGACGTGCAGCCCAATTCCCGCACCGGCAAGGTGATCGTCATCCTCACCAACAACGACAAGCGCAAGCCCGAGCAGGCCGATGCGGCCAACCCGCGACCGGAGAACGAGTTCGGCCACATCGTCGAGCTCGCGCCGCCCGACGGCGACCATGCCGCCGACCGTTTCGCCTGGTCGATCCTCGTCCAGTGCGGCGACCCGGCGGTGGCGGAGGTCGGCGCCGTCTGGAACCCGGCCACGAGCAAGGACGGCTGGTTCGCCTCGCCCGACAACTGCGCCGTGGACGCCCTCGGCCGCCTCTGGATCGCGACCGACCAGGGCTCGGCCTGGAAGAAGACGGGCAAGGCCGACGGTGTCTATGCGCTGGGCACGGAAGGGCCTGAGCGCGGGCTCTCGAAGCTCTTCTTCCGCGTGCCGGTCGGCGCCGAGATGTGCGGCCCGTGCTTCTCACCCGATATGGAGACGCTGTTCGTGGCGGTGCAGCACCCGGCGACGGACGGGGTCAAGAACTACGCGCCCTTCGGCCGCGCCTCGACCTTCGATGATCCGGCGACGCGCTGGCCGGACTTCAAGCCCGGCGTGCCGCCGCGCCCTTCGGTCGTGGCCATCCGCAAGCAAGGCGGCGGCCGCATAGGAACCTGAAGCGGCGAGCAGCGCCGCGAGCGGGTAGCGCCTCACTCGGCCGGAAAGACCAGCACGTGGTCGGCCTCGACCGTGAACGGCAGGACGTCGCCGGGCTTCGGCAAGGACTTCGCCGGCGCCCTCGCCAGCAGGGGCTCCTCGGCGCCTTCGAACTGCACCTGCAGCTCCGCGAAGTCGCCGAGGAAACGCGTGCCGGCGATGCGGCCGAGGACCCCAGGCCCCCCATTGAGGCCGGGCCTGAGCCCCTGGGGACGGATGAGCACCGCTGCGCGTGCGCCTTCCGGCAGCTTTCCGGCCTCGAAGGAGCCCACCGGAACGCTCACCCTGCCCGCCTTAACGACGCCCCGGAACTCGTTCAGATCGCAGAAGAAGCGCGCGACGCCGATGTCGGCCGGCGCGTAGTAAAGTTGCTCCGGCGAGCCGCTCTGGGCGAGTCTGCCCTCGCGCATGAGCAGGATGCGGTCGGCGAGCCCCATGGCCTCCACCGGGTCGTGCGTGACCAGCATGACGCTTGCGCGGGCTTCCTTGAGGAGCGCCAGCGTCTCCTGCCGCACCGAGTCGCGCAGCCGCTGGTCGAGCCCCGAGAACGGCTCGTCCATCAGCATGACGGCCGGCCTCGGCACGATGGCGCGGGCAAGCGCCACGCGCTGCTGCTCGCCGCCCGAAAGCACATGCGGATAGCTGTCGCGATAGTGCTCGAGGCCGACGCGCCGAAGCGCGTTCAGGGCCTCGTCCCGCGCCTGACCGCGGCTCAGCGCCTTAAGCCCGAAGGCGACGTTCTCCAGGATCGTCAGATGCGGAAAGAGAGCGAAGTCCTGGAACATGAGGCCGACATTGCGCGCCTCGGGCGGCCGGAAGGCGTGAGGACCCGCGACCTCCTGCCCGTCGAGGAGCACGCGGCCGGCCTGCGGCCGCTCCACGCCGGCGGCAATGCGAAGGAGCGTGGTCTTACCACATCCCGAAGGACCGAGCAGGCAGACGATCTCGCCCGGCTTGAGCTCGAAGGACACGTCGCGAACCGCTTCGATGTCGCCGAAGGCATGGCTGACCGCCTCGAAGGAGAGGCGCGCGGCGAAGGCGGGACCGACCGTTCCATGCGGACCCCAGTGCCGCGACTTGTCAGCATCGTTCATGGAGGGGAGCCTTACACGACGTGCAAGGCGAGGTCACGCGGACAGGATCGGGCGGCGCCCGGCTAGTCCTCGGAGCGGGGCTCCGACTGCTCCGGGAGGTCCATCTCCAGCGCCGGCTGCTCCTCGTCCTCGAGCGGCTCCTCGTCCGGCGCCAGCTCCTCCCCGGTCGCGGGCGTCGGCACGTCGAAGTCGGGCGGCAGGTTGGCATCGAGAAGGCCCGCGGCCTTGAGCTCGTTGAGACCCGGCAGATCCGTCACCGTGCCGAGGCCGAAATGCGACAGGAATGCCTCGGTGATGCCGTAGGTGACCGGGCGGCCGGGCGCCTTGCGGCGGCCGCGCATGCGGATCCAGCCGATCTCCAGAAGCTGGTCGAGCGTGCCCTTGGAGATGATGACGCCACGCACGTCCTCGATCTCGGCGCGCGTGACCGGCTGGTGATAGGCGATGATGGCGAGCGTCTCGAGCGCCGCCTTCGACAGGCGCTTGCTCTCGACCGCCTCGCGCCGAAGCAGGAAGCTCAGATCGTCCGCCGTCCGGAAGCACCATTTGCCCGCGACCCGGACGACATTCACGCCCCGGCCCGCATAGAGGCGCTGGATGTCCTGGAGCAGCGCATTGACGTCGGCGCCCTCGGGCAGCGCCTTGGCGATGTCGGCTTCCGCCAGGGGCTCGGCGGCGGCGAAGAGCACCGCCTCGAGAATGCGCAGATGCTGGCCCACCTCCGGCCTCGGAAGCACGGTGACGGTTGCGCTGGGGCTACCCTGTGCGCTCTCCTCGCTCCACTGTTGCCGGGGCGCCAGCCTTTCGACGTTAGCCATCCGCCGATCCTCCGTTACTCATGATAGGGTCCGCGCCTGCGCGCGGCGCATGTAGATGGGCTGGAAAGCCCGTTCCTGGCGGAGCTCCAGCCGCCCCTCGCGCGCGAGCTCCAGGCTCGCGGTGAAGCTCGAGGCAAGCACCGAGGTGCGTTTCTCCGCATCACCGAGATAGTTGGCCAGAAACCCCTCGAAGCGGCCCCAGTCGGACATGACGCCCATCATGCCTTCCAGCACCTGGCGAGCGTCGTGCACCGACCAGACCGGTCGGCGGTAGGGCACGTAGCGCTTGTGCGCGAGCTTCTGGGTGCGCCGCATGGCGTAGGCCTTGAGCAGGTCCACGAGATTGTCGGCGTATGTGACCTTGGTCTCGACCACGAGCGGCTCCGGCGCGCCGCGCCCGAACACGTCCCGGTCGAGGCGGTTGCGGGCCATGAGCTGGGCGGCGGCCTCCCGCATCGCCTGCAGCCTCTGCAATCGGAACTGGAGCCGCGCGGCGAGTTCTTCGGCCGGCGGCTCCTCGCCATCCGACGGCCCGGGGAGCAGGAGTCTCGACTTGAGGTAGGCGAGCCAGGCCGCCATCACCAGATAGTCCGCCGCGAGCTCGAGCTTCATGCGCCGCGCGGCGTTGATGAAGGCCAGATATTGCTCGGCCAGGGCCAGCACCGAGATGCGCGCGAGATCGACCTTCTGCCGGCGGGCGAGATCGAGCAGCAAGTCCAGCGGACCCTCGAAGCCCGCGACGTCGACGACCAGGGCATTGCCCTCGGCCACCTCCTCTGGCGGTTGCCGGAACGGCCCGTCGTCCTCCGCCCAATCGCTGTCGCTAGCTGTCTCGTTCATGTCATCGACCCAGCCGAGGGGGCCACGCTGCGGCGCTGATTCGCCAGCAGAATCTAAACTTATGCCACTTTTGCGGCCACCCCGCAGAGGGTCTCCGCCTCGGCCTCCGCGAACTCCCGGTCAAAGGCACGCGGTGGCCGGAGCGCCTTGAGCGCCCGGCGCGCCCGCGCAAGCGCGGCTCCCCGGAGCGGCCCGGCGGCCGCCGCCACCTCGCGCATCTCGTCCAGGTTGCCGTTGCAGTGAAGCGCCACGTCGCAGCCGGCAGCCAGCGCCCCTTTGGTGCGCTCGCCGAGCGAGCCCGAGAGCGCCTGCATCGAGAGATCGTCGCTCATGAGCAGCCCGTTGAAGCCGATGTCGCGCCGGATCACCGACTCGATCAGGGCTTTCGAGAGCGTCGCCGGCGCATCGGGATCGATGGCTGTATAGACAACATGCGCCGTCATCGCCATGGGCGCGTCCGAGAGCGCGGCGAAGGGCGGGAAATCGGTCTGTTCGAGCTCGGAGCGCGTCGCACCCACGACCGGCAGGCTCAGATGGCTGTCGGCCGTCGCGCGCCCGTGTCCGGGAATGTGCTTGATGACCGGCAGCACGCCGCCCGCCAAGAGGCCCTGCATGGCCGAGCGCGCGAGCAGCGACGCGACGGCCACGTCGGTCGCATAGGCCCTGTCGCCGATGATGTCGTGGCTGCCGGGCTGCGGTATGTCGAGGACCGGCAGGCAGTCGACGGTGATGCCGGCCTTCCGCAGGTCTTCCGCCAGGAGGCGCGTCACCAGCCAGGCCGCGCGCAGCGCCCGCAGCGGCTCGGCTGCATGGAGGCGCCCGAAGGCGGCGGCCGGGGGATAGCGGCGCCACAGCGGGGGCCCGAGGCGCTGCACGCGCCCGCCCTCCTGGTCGATCAGCACCGGCGCGTCGCGCCGGCCCACGGCGGCGCGGAAGGCATCCGTCAGCGTCCTGATCTGCTCAGGCGTCTCGCAGTTGCGCTTGAAGAGGATGAAGCCCCAGGGCTTCGCGGATCGCAGGAACTCGATCTCGGCCCCGGTCAGTTCCGGGCCGCGGCATCCGCAGATGAAGGCGCCGACCGCCATGCGATGAGGGTCGCGCGTCGGCTACTGCCGGCGGACCAGGCAGTCCTTCTCGCCGGCCGCGATGAGCGAGCTGCAGAGCTGGCTCGCGGCCTCCTTGGTCGCCAT
>JBFXDI010000007.1:0-55302 GCA_050181295.1 Parvibaculaceae bacterium
AGCCCGCAGCTCGCGACGAGCCGTGTCCTGCACCACGCGCAAATTTTGCCAAACAAACACCGCCCCAACTGCGGTTGTCGCAAGAGCTAGGATCGAGACTGCGAACGCCCACAATGCCCATCTGGCCACCTCTTCTTGCGCTCGAAGCTCCCGTTCTGTTCTCACTTCCTCGCGGAAGGATTTTGGGTCGGTATAGCGGCCTTCACGAATCCCACCTACCGGATACCAGAGCTTGGTACGTTCGTATGCAAGGCTTGAAGATTGTAGAGTTCGTTGCGGACTCAGAAAGCCGGCCCAGGCGATCATCATAATGACAATGACGATGACGCTGAATGGTACCCCAAGGTCCTTCATTTTAGCTCTCCGAGCGTATACGGGGCCCGATGGAGTACGTCCGCCCAATTCACCCAATCTATTGGGTTTAAATGGCGACCCCGGGAGGATTCGAACCTCCGACCAACAGCTTAGAAGGCTGCTGCTCTGTCCAGCTGAGCTACGGGGCCGTTTCGACCCGGAATACTTCAAGGTGGGCGCCTCTTCCAGCCAAATAGGCGGAAAGGCGTCCTTTGCCTACCGGCTCTTCCCGGCCGCCATGGCCAGGAAAAGATAGGCCCAGCCCGTTGAGATCATGTTGATGCCGACGAGAAGCCCGATCGCCCAGGTGGCGGAGCTCGGAAGCTGCGCGATGATGAGCACTCCCACAAGGATAGCGACGATGCCCGCGGCCAGCATCCATCCCCAGCCATTCTGCGGGCGCATGCGGATGGCGATCCCTACCTCCATCACGCCCTCGAAGATGAACAGGACGGCAAGCAGGATGGTGAGCGTGATGATGCCTGTCAGCGGCAGGAAGGCGAGCCAGGCTCCTGCCACGGCATAGAGGAGGCCGATGAGCAGGCTGAGAAGGAATTCGCTCCAGCCCTTGGTCGAGAAGGCATGGGCGATCTGCACCACGCCGCCGATCAGGAACAGCCATCCGAGGAAGATCTTCGCGGCGATGGTGGTGATGAACGGGAACAGGATGGCGCCTGTGCCAAGCACGATCAGGACGATCCCGAGGACGATGAACCAGGTCCGGTGCCTTAGGACGACAACCTTGAAATCCTGAACCGATACGTCCGGCAGGCCGGAAGGCGATGTCTGGGACATGGATGCGACCTCCTCTGCTCTCCCCTTCCGATGAAGGCATTACACGCAGGTGGGCTCCGCTCGCTGTCGCTCCCGTTCAATGCGTCCAGGGATCGGGACGGCCGAAGCGGAAATTGTCGGCGTAGGATTTCTTCTGCGTCGCCGCTCGCTGCGCCTCGAACACCCGATAGGGGATGCCCTTCCGCTCCGCGTACTCGACGGCCTGCTCCTTGGTGTCGAAGCCGAGCTGGAGCTGCTGCTTCATGTCCTCCGACGAGGTCCAGCCCATGAGCGGCTCGCGATGCCGCGGCGTCTCCGGCTCGAACTCCAGCACCCACTCCTTGGCGCGGTGCCTTCCCGACTGCATGGCGTTCCGGGCCGGGCGGTAGATGCGTGCAGCCATCTGCTGTCCTCGTTTTCGGTCGCCGTGGTCGGGGCGGCGTGATTCGAACACGCGACCCTCTGCTCCCAAAGCAGATGCGCTACCAGGCTGCGCTACGCCCCGAATGTCGGCGAGGGATGGGAGTGCTTACATGGAAAGGGCAGCAGCGGGCAAGCGTCCGCGGGGACCGCCGCTCAGTTCGCCGGCTGGAACATCGAGTGCATGACGGTGTCGCCGGGCTTCAGCCCGATGCGCTTGGCGGTCCCGGCCGCCACCTCCAGGACCCCGGCGACCGGACCATCGGAAGGAATGATGGTCTCGGAGAACGGCACCGTGTTCTCGGCCACGTTGGCGACCCGGCCCGACTTGGTGATGAAGATCATGTCGAGGGGGATGTAGGTATTCTTCATCCACATCGCGATCTCGCTGACGTTGCCCCAGTCGAAGAGCATGGCCCGGTTCTCGGGCAGCTTGTGGCGGAACATGAGACCGCGCTCCCTGAGCGCCGGCGTATCGGCGATCTCGGCCTGGAAGGCGAAGCTTCCGGAGGCGGTCTGGATGGTCACCGTCTCGACCCGGGCAGGATCCGCGGCCCGCGCCGGAGCGGCGATGAAAAATCCGAGCGATATCAGGAGTAAGGCGGCAACCCGGTGCATGACGCGAACAACCGCCGTCAGTGGCTGTGCGGGGGCCCGCTATCGAGCGAGAGGCGCACTTCCGCCGCCATGAGGCCCTTGGGGCCATTGCCGAACCGGGCATAGACGAACTGATCGGGCACCAGCTCCGGAATGGCCGTGCGGCGCAGCGTTTCCATGTGGACGAAGATGTCGGGCATGCCTTCCCCTTCGGTGAGGAATCCGAACCCCCGCGCGCGGTTGAACCATTTGACCTTGACCCTCACCCAGTCGCTCGAGGGGGCGACTGTCACATGGGTGCGGGGCTGGCGTTCGACCGGATGGATGGCTGTCGATGTGTCGACCGCCAGCACCCTCAGGCACTGGAAGCCCTTCTGGCGCTCGACGGCCTCGCATACGACCCGTGTGCCCTCGAGCGGCGCCTCGTGGCCGTCGCGCTTCAGGCAACTCAGATGCAGGAGAACATCCGGAAGACCGTTGTCGGGGATGATGAAGCCATAGCCGCGCACAACGTCGAACCACTTCACGAATCCCGACACCTCGAAGATGCGGACATTCGCCTCCGGCCCCTGTTCCTCAACGCGCTCCCGACGACCAGCCCCTGGTCGCTGGGGTTCGTTCCCCACCATGACTGCCAACCCGACCCGTCCGCACTTTTGATGGCAGCAATCGCCTCGGTACCCGCCGCTGCCCTTCGAACAGTTTGCGCAAAGGCATTTGCTTTGTACAGACTTGGTGCGCACCGCACTTCGAAATTCGATGCTCGGAGCCAAGCGCTTAGAATGGCTTGCACAATTTTTTTCGAGCAGGTGATTCGCACCTTCCAGGGGCGGTGTTTTTCCTCTGTTTGCGCGCGCGCGTTGTTGCAAATCTGCAACTGATTCGGATCGCGCCCGTCTTGACGCATCGTCTTGCGGAGCAAAAAAGATCAGTATGCGGATTATTTCGGCAGGAAAGTTTCGAGAACCGCGCCGATATCCTCATGCAGCACCAGATCGGCATGCCCGTCGAGATCCGTCGCCTCCCGGTTGAGGATCACGAGGCGGGCGCCCGCCCGCTTGGCGAGGAGGGGAAAGCCGGCCGCCGGATAGACGACCAGCGAGGATCCGATGGCGAGGAAGAGGTCGCAGGAAAGGGTGGCCTCCTCGGCACGCTGCATGGCATCCGCCGGCATGGCCTGCCCGAAGGAGATGGTGGCGGTCTTCACGATGCCGCCGCAGGCCACGCAGGCGGGAGCGCCGGGCTGCCGTTCCAGCGCCGCCGCCACCCAGTCGAGCTCGTGGCGACGGGCGCAGGAGAGGCAATGGGCATAGGTCCCGTTCCCATGCAGTTCTATGACCTGATCCGCGCCGAGCCCGGATGCCTGGTGCAGGCCGTCTATGTTCTGGGTGATGACCTGGCTGAGGCGGCCCTCCCAGGCAAGCTGCGCGAGCGCCCGGTGGCCCCGCCCCGGCTTCACGTCGCCCACCGCCTCGCGGATCTTGAGATAGCGGCTCAGCCCTTCGCGACGCGCCTCGGGCGAGGAAAGAAACGTCTGGAAATCAATGGGTTTGTAGCGGGTCCAGAGGCCGCCCGGCGAACGGAAGTCCGGTATCCCGCACTCCGTCGAGATGCCCGCGCCCGTGAAGCCCACGATGTTGCGGGCGCTCATCACCATCTCGCGCAGCGTCTCTGTCGGCGTCATCCCTGTTCCTGCCGGGCAGCTTCTACGCCGGTCGGCGCTGGGCTAAGGTGGCCTTCGATCCACGAAGGCACAAGGCATAGGCATGAAATTCCTGCATACCATGGTGCGCGTCACGGACGTCGACGCCTCGCTCAACTTCTATTGCGACAAGCTCGGCCTCAGGGAGACGCGTCGCAAGGACTATCCGGAGGGCCGCTTCACGCTCATCTTCCTGTCGGCGCCGGAATCGCCCGACTCGGAGATCGAGCTGACCCACAACTGGGACCCGGAGCAGTATGGCGAGGGCCGCAATTTCGGCCACCTGGCCTTTTCCGTCGACGATATCTACACCACCTGCCAGCGCCTCAAGGACGCCGGGGTGACGATCAACCGGCCGCCCCGCGACGGACGCATGGCTTTCGTGCGGTCGCCAGACAACATCTCGATCGAGCTTCTGCAGAAGGGGCAGGCGCAACCGGTCAAGGAGCCCTGGGCCTCGATGCCCAACACGGGCCGCTGGTGATTTTTCTGGAGATATCCGATCCGTGTCATCCCGGAAGCCGTGCCAACGGCTGTCCGGGATCGGAAGCGTGAGGCGGTTGAGACCGGGTCCCGGACTTGGCCTTCGGCCAATCCGGGATGACGAGTGGAGAACCGTGCTTAGCGCCTCGGCAGGCGGCGTTCGGCTTCCGCTTCGGCGACGGTGAGAAGGCGCAGGCCGAGCTCGCGGCGATCGGTGAGGTCGCGGCGCGGCTGGTGCGGGGGCTCGCCCATCTCGCTGGTGAACTCCGCCTCGAACATGTCGTACTCGAACATGGCCTTCACTCCTGATCGGATAGCGACCGATTGCCCGATCCTACGCGTCCAAGGCTGAACGAAAGGTGACTCGCGCCGTTCGCCGGCGTTCATCAGGCTCGGATTTCGGCAACATCCTCAATGAGAAGTTGCGCGTCGCGCCGGCCGTTCCAGGTGTCGAGGCAGAGCCGGCCCGCCACATGCAGCGGGAGGGCGCGCTCCGAAAGCAGCATTTCGCCGAGTTCCGTGCCCATGGAGCGGAAGGCTATCGCCTTGAGCCGGCTTCCGTCGCCCGCCACCAGCGTGCAGCGCACATGATCCGAGCCGGCGGCGTCTGCATAGGCCACCCGGTGCGCCGGGAAGGCAAAAACCGGCTCCGGATTGCCGCTGCCATAGGGGCCGGCGCGGGCGAGGAGAGCGACGAGATCGGCCGTCGCGCCCCCGGCGCTGAGCGCACCCTCGAGGTCGAGCCAGGGAGCGGCCTGGGCGGGCTCGCCCACCGCCGAGGCGAGAAAGGCCTTGAGAGCCTCCACATCCCCTGCCCTGGCCGTCAGTCCCGCGGCCATGGCATGGCCGCCGCCCTTGACCAGGAGGCCGGCCTCCACCGCCGCCGCGACGGCGCGGCCGAGATCGAAACCGGCGACGGAGCGCCCCGAGCCCGAGAGCAAGCCCTCTTCCCGCGTCGGCGCGAGCGCGAAGGCGGGCACGCCATAGCGTTCCCTGAGGCGCGAGGCGACGAGGCCGAGGACGCCAGGATGCCAGCTCTCGCCTTGCGCGAAGAGGATGGGCATGGGCGCACCCACGGCGATGCCCGCATCGGCCTGCGCATAGGCCTCCTCGACCGCCGCCAGCTCGATCGACTGCCGCTCCCGGTTGAGCTTCTCCAGCTCCTGCGCGATCACATTTGCCTCGCCCCGGTCCCGCGTGAGCAGCAGGCGCAGTCCGAGCGCGGCATCCCCGATCCGGCCGGCGGCGTTGAGCCGGGGCCCGAGCACGAAGCCCAGCGCATGCGGATCGGGCGCCCGCGACAGCCGGGCCATGTCGGCAAGCGCGGCAAGGCCCACGCGCTCGCGCCGCGCCATGACCTTGAGGCCCTGGGTGACGAAGGCGCGGTTGAGGCCGGTCAAGGGCACCACGTCGCAGACCGTGGCGAGCGCGACGAGATCGAGTGCTGCGAGCAGGTCCGGCGGCTCCGATGTCCAGTGGCCGGCCGTCTTGAGCGCCCGCGACAGCCCGACCAGCAGCAGGAAGGTGATGCCAGCGGCGCTGAGGTGGTCGAGGCCCGATATGTCGTCCTGCCGGCGCGGATTGACCACGGCATGGGCGCGCGGCAATGCCGGACCCGGCAGATGGTGGTCGACGACCACGCAATCCATGCCCAGTTCGTTCGCGGCGGCGATGGCGGCTTCCGCGGAGGTGCCGCAGTCGAGCGTGACCAGGAGCCCGACGCCCTGCCCCGCGAGCCGCGCCACGGCCTCGAGGCTCGGCCCGTAGCCTTCCCGCAGGCGATCCGGCAGATGCACGGCCGGCTTCACGCCCGCCCGTTCGAGGAATTCCGCAAGGAGGGCCGTGGACGACATGCCGTCCACGTCATAATCGCCGATGATGCCGATCCCTTCCCCTTGCGTCACGGCCGCCACGATGCGCTCGACCGCGCGGTCCATGTCGGCGAGGACGGAGGGATCCGGAAGGAGATTCTTGAGCGTCGGGCTGAGATAGCCTGGAACGTCGTCGAGAAGCACGTTCCGCCCCGCGAGCACTCGGCCCAGGAGCTCGGGAATTCCGTGCCGCTCGGAGATGGCGAGCGCGTCGCGCTGCGAGACCTCGCGGAGCCGCCAGGCGCGGCCGGTGACCGAGCGTGTCACGCCGAGCGCGAACTTTTCGATGGCCGACATGGCCCTATTGTGCGTCCCACTATCGGCGATTCTCAAGTTTCGGAAGACCGTCAGGCGGGCGCGGTCGCCACCATCGAGGGGCGGCTTGAGAAGGCCGCATAGAACTTGGCCAGTTTCGGGCGCTTCTCCAGATATTTCTGGTCGGCGAACCGGAACTCCATGTAGCCGATCGCACAGGCGGCCGCGATCGTGCCCGTGTTGAGATCGGCGAGTTCGGCCGCGAAAGTCTCCTCTATCTCGTCGAGGCTCGCAGCGAGGCGCGCAAGCTGCCGGTCCGCCCAGGCCTGCCATTTCAGCTCCTTCGGCCGCGTGGCGATCTCGTAGCGGAAGGAGACGCCGGCATCGCAGATGCCCTGCGCCAGCGCCTGCAGCGTCAGCACCCGGAAGCGCTTGACGGGCTCGTCGGGAAAGAGTTCCCGCCCCCCGTGATGGGCGAGGTATTCGCAGATGACGCGGGAATCGTAGAGCGCATGGCCGTGGTCGGTGACGAGGCACGGCACCTTGCCGAGCGGATTGTCGGGCGTGATGCCGGGATGCACCTCGGTCGGCGGCACGGCGCCGGCGTGGAGCAGCGTGATCTTGTCCGCGAGGCCGACCTCATGGGCGGTGACGAGCACCATCCGCGCGAAGGGCGAGGTGGGGCTGTAGTGAAGTTTCATGGGGGATTTCGCCGGGCAATGGTTGCGCTGGCGCATCCTTACCGCACCGCCGGGCGCAAGGCAAAGCGGAGGGGGAAACGGAAGCGCCTAAGTCTTAGCGTCATGGCCGGGCTTGACCCGGCCATCCTCTTCGACTGCTGCGCCAAATGAAAAGGATGCCCGGCTCGGGGGCCGGGCATGACGTCTGAAGAGATATCTACGCCCTACTTCCCAGGCTGCGGAACGAGCCGAATGTAAGGCTTGGGCGACTTCCAGCCGCCGGGGAACTTCTCCTTCGCCGCCTCGTCCGAGACCGAGCCGGCGATGATCACGTCCTCGCCCTGCTTCCAGTTGGCGGGGGTCGCGACCGAGTTTTTCGCCGTGAGCTGCAGCGAGTCGATCACCCGCACGATCTCGTCGAAGTTGCGGCCCGTGGTCATCGGATAGGTGAGGATCAGCTTGATCTTCTTGTCCGGTCCGATGATGAAGACGTTGCGCACGGTGGCGTTGTCGGCGGGCGTGCGGTCCTTGGCATTGCCGGTGGCGTTCGGGTGGATCATGCCATAGAGCTTCGCTACCTTGAGCTCTGGATCGCCGATCATCGGATAGTTCACGTCGGCCCCGGTGACATCCTTGATGTCGCTCTTCCAGCGGTTGTGGTCGTCCACGGAATCGACCGAGATTCCGATGAGTTTCACCTTCCGCTTGTCGAACTCGTGCTTCATCTTGGCCATTGTGCCGAGCTCGGTTGTGCAGACGGGCGTGAAATCCTTGGGATGCGACACGAGCACCACCCAGCCGTCGCCCAAGTAGTCGTGGAGCTTGAGCTTGCCTTCGGTGGTTTCGGCTTCGAAATCCGGGGCGACATCGCCGAGTTGCAGTGCCATCTGAGCCTCCTGATGATGCATGAAGCGCTTGGGAACGCCTTGGGAAGGGAGCAAGTCGTTCGTAATATAGAACGAGCGGGCCGAAGCGTCCAGCAAGTCCGGGCTTTCAAGGGGGTCGCTGCTTTGCGATTGTGCATGCAAGGAGGATTTTGAACGATGACCGAGAACACCACCGCCGCCTGCGCCTGCGGGCAGCTCCGGGTCACCCTGTCGGGGCCGATGGGACCGGTAAGCGCCTGCTGTTGCGATGAGTGCCGCAAGAACACGGGCGGCGCCTACGGGCTCTTCGCGGGATGGCCGAATTCCGCCCTGGTCTCGATAGAGGGCGACCGCAAGGCCTACCGCCGCAGCTCGGCATCGGGACGCTGGATCGAGTCCTGGTTCTGCCCGGCCTGCGGGAGCACAGTCTACTGGTACGGCGAGGCTGTTCCCGACGAGATCGGGATATCGCTCGGCACCCTCCCTGATCCCGGAAACGCCGCTCCGGCAGACGTCTACTGGGCGGCGAACCGGGCGGATTGGGTATCCTTCCCGACTTCCTCGAAGCTGCACGACAGCCAGCCCTGAGACTAGGCCTTCCGCCGGGATCCAACCGTTAGTTCTGCTGCCCTTCCACCTTGTCGGCGCTACGGAAATCCCGTACATTCGACACAATGGAATTCGAGTGGGACGAGAGGTATGAGCAGGACATCTACTATCACGAGAATGCACCCTGACGGCCGAATGACACGCGTCCAGGGCGACGGAAGCGAAAAAGACCTCGACGCCGCTATGCCGATGGAAACGGCCCGTGCCGGATCGGCGGACGATCCCGAGAATCCTCCACTCACCCCGGATCGGTTGCGTCGGCTGAGACGGGTTCCCCGGGTAAAGACGCTCCGGCGCGCACTCCAGCTTACCCAAGAGGAGTTCGCCGAGCGCTACCAGATACCGGTCGGCACCCTGCGCGACTGGGAGCAAGGTCGATCCGAGCCCGATGCACCCGCACGGGCCTATCTACGGGTCATCGCGAGTGTGCCCGACGTCGTCCGCCGTGCGTTGACCTCGCGGAACTGAGCGCCGCCACACCAGATCGGGGAGGAGGCGGGATCAGGCGCGGATACGCTCGTTCTTCGGGTCGTAGAAGGGCTGGAACTGGACTTCGGCTGGCACGCGCTCCCAGGCGACCTCGATCTCCCACTTGCCGGCCTTAAGCCAGTCCTCGCTGACACCCTCCTCGTTGCGGACGTAGCCCAACGCCAGCGGCCGCCCGACGCGATGGCCGAAGGCACCGGAGGTGGTCGAGCCCACGATGACGCCGTCGCGGTAGATCGGCTCTTCGTGGTAGAGGAGCGGCCCCGTCGGCCCGCCGTCAGCGATGGCGAGCGCCACCATCCGCTTCGGCTTGACGTTGCGCTCGCGCTGCCGAAGCACGGCGTCACGGCCGATGAAATCCGGTTTCTTCCAGCCGACGACGAAGCCGAGGCCTGCCTCGACGGGCGTATCCTCCTCGCCGATGTCATGGCCCCAGTGCCGGTAGCCCTTCTCCATGCGGGCATTGTTCATGCCGTGCATGCCGGCGGGCTTCAGCCCGAACTCCGCTCCGGCCTCGACCAGGGTGTCGAAGACATGCGCCGCGAACTCCGCCGGGATGTATAGCTCCCAGCCGAGCTCTCCCACATAGGTGATGCGGCTCGCGCGCAGGCGGGCATAGCCGATCTCGATCTCCTGGGAGCGGCCGAAGGGGAAGGCGCCGTTGGAGAAATCCTCGCCCGACAGCTTCTGGAGCAGCGCGCGGGATTTGGGGCCCATGAGGCCGAGCATCGGCAGGCCGGAGGTCACGTCCGTCGCCACGCAGCGCGCATTCCCGATATGGCGCTTCAGCCAGGCAAAATCCCGGATCTGCGCCGCGCCCGCCGTCACGACCATGTATTCGGTCTCCGACAGCCGGGTGACCGTGAGATCGGCCTCGATGCCGCCCCGCTCGTTCAGCCACTGGGTATAGACGATGCGGCCGGGCTCCACGTCCATCTCGTTGGCGCTGATCCGGTTGAGCACCTTGCAGGCGTCAGGCCCCTCGACCCGGAACTTGGCGAAGCTCGTCTGGTCGAAGAGGGCGACGTGATCCTTGAGCGCGTCCGCCTCCGCCTGCGCATGGGGAAACCAGTTCTGCCGGCGGTAGGAGTATTCATATTCGGGCTTCACGCCCTGGGGCGCGAACCAGTTCGGCCGCTCCCAGCCGGAAACCTCGCCCATGCAGGCGCCGAGCTTTACAAGGCGGTCGTGAAAGGGCGAGCGCCGGACGCCACGCGCCGTCTCCACCTGCCGGTATGGCCAGTGCATGGCATAGAGGAGCCCCAAGGTCTCCGTCGTGCGGTCCTTGAGATAGCGGCTGTTGGTCTGGAAGGGATGCACGCGACGGATGTCCACGTCCGCCATGTCGAGCGGCGGATGGCCTACCTTGATCCAGTCCGCGAGCACCCGGCCGGCGCCGCCCGAGGACTGGATGCCGATCGAGTTGAAGCCGCAGGCAACGTAGAGATCCCGCTTGAACGGCGCCTCGCCGAGATAGTAGCGGTCGTCGGGCGTGAAGCTTTCCGGGCCGTTGAAGAAGAGCGCGATGCCGGCGCTCTCGAGTAGAGGCACGCGGGAGACGGCCTTTTCCAGCACCGGTTCGAAATGCTCGTAGTCCGGGGGAAGCGTCTCGAACTCGAAATTCTCCGGGATGCCGTCCATGCCCCATGGCTTGGCATCGGGCTCGAAGGCCCCGATCATGAGTTTTCCGGCATCCTCCTTGTAGTAGGCCCACTCGTCCGGGATGCGGAAGACCGGCATGTTGCGCGGAAGCTCGGCCACCGGCTCCGTCACAATGTAGAAATGCTCCGCCGCATGCAGCGGCAGATGCACGCCGACCGAGAGGCCGAGGTCGCGCGACCACATGCCCCCGGCGATCACCACCTTGTCGGCATGGACGGTGCCGGCTTGCGTCTCGACGCCCGTGGCCTTGTCGCCTTCCATGAGAATGCGGGTGACGGCGGTGTCCTCAAAGATTTTGGCGCCCTTCTGGCGGGCGCCCGCGGCATAGGCCTGGGTGACGTCGATGGGATTGACCTGCCCGTCATTCGGCAGATGCACGCCGCCCACGACCCCTTCGATGTTGATGTGCGGCAGTCGCTCCTTGATCTCGCCAGGCGTGATGACCCGCACTTCCAGCCCGAAATTGCGGCCCATCGAGGCGCCGCGCCTGAACTCCTCGAACCGGCCCTCGCTGAGCGCGACCGAGACGGACCCGTTCTGCTTGAAGCCGGTCGCCTGCCCCGTTTCCGCCTCGAGCCCCTTGAAGAGCTCGGTCGTGTACTTGGCGAGCTCGGTCAGGTTGCGGGTGGCGCGAAGCTGGCCAACCAGCCCGGCCGCGTGCCAGGTCGTGCCGCTGGTGAGCTTCTTCCGCTCCAGCAGCACCACGTTCGTGATGCCGATCCTGGTCAGGTGATAGGCGATCGAGCATCCGATGATGCCGCCTCCGACGATCACGACATCGGCGCGGGCGGGAAGAGACTTGGCCATGCGGTGGCACCCCTGCTGAAACCTGTGGCGGCAGTGGTAAAGCCAAAAAACGGGGCGCCAGTCAAATCGCGAGGGCCGATAGGCGGTATAGGCTGCGGCGCACCCGCCGCCGGAACGGGCGTCCGGCGGCGGGCATGCGGGCTAGTACCAGCTCAGTCGTCGTCCTCGACGTGGACGATGGCGCCGCTGATCGGGTGCAGCAGGATGTCCACCTTCTTGCCGCTCTTGTCGCGGGCGTCGATCTCGTAGCAGCCGTCGTCGGCCTCGATCTTGTAGGCATCATAGCCGTGCCCGGCGGCTGCGGCCTTGGCCTGGTCGACGCTCATCCAGCTCGCACGGGGCTCCGATGTGCAGCGCATGTCGTCGTCGGCCAGGGCCGGCGTCACGGCGGCAAGCGTCAGTGCGATGGCGGCGAGTGCGGTCTTCATTCTCGTTCTCCTTATGTGTCGGAACCGGAGCTCCGCTGTTGACGGGTCGCAGGATGCAGGGAGCCGGCTGACAGGCCGCTGAGGCCCGATGTCAGCGGGCTGTCAGCTTGGATTCCCCATCGTTCCCACATGAAATGCGACGATCCAAGAGCTGCGGACGGCCTGAAGGCGACCCGCCGAAGCCTGCTTGCAATCGCTTGCGGCTGTGCGGCGATGGTTCTTTCCGGCCCCGCGCTGGCGGATGACGACGACGATGATGACGATGACGACCACGACGAGGCGCGGGAAGCGGTGAAGCGCGGGGATGCCCTGCCGCTCGAGAAGATCCTTCCCGTCGTGAAGGAGGCGGTGCCGGGCAAGGTTCTGGGCCTCAAGATCGAACATGACGACGGCAGGTTGGTTTACGAATTCAAGGTCTTGACCCCGGCCGGCGCCTACTACGAGATCGAGGTGGACGCCCGGACCGGGAAGGTCCTCGATATCGAGCGGAAGTGATGCGCATTCTCGTGGTGGAGGACGAGCCGGCGGTGGCGGGGCATATCGCGCGCTCGCTCGAGGCTGCGGGCTTTCTCGTGGAAAAGGCGGCGGACGGCGAGGACGCCTGGTTCCGGGGCGATACCGAGGACTATGCCGCTGTCGTGCTTGACCTCGGCCTGCCCAGGATCGACGGTGTGACCGTGCTCAAGCGGTGGCGCGAGGCCGGCCGGACGATGCCGGTCGTGGTGCTGACCGCGCGCGGCAGCTGGAAGGAGCGCGTGGAAGGCATCAACGCCGGCGCCGACGACTATCTGGGGAAGCCCTTCGAGCCCGAGGAGCTGGTGGCGCGGCTGCGGGCGGTGCTGCGCCGCACGGCGGGGCTGGCCACGCCCGACATCACGGTCGGCCCGGTGCGGCTCGATCCCCGCTCCATGGAGGTGCGGGTCGAGGGCGTTCCCGTTCCCTTGTCCCCGCTCGAATACCGGGCCTTGAGCCTGCTCCTGCACCGGAAGGGAAGCATCGTTTCCTTCCGCGAGCTCTACGAGCATGTCTACGGGCCGGAAGAGCCCTCCAGCAACACGCTCGAAACCCTGGTCGGCCGGCTGAGGCGCAAGCTCGGGGTGCCTCTCATCGAGACGCGGCGGGGCGCCGGCTACATGGTGCGGGGCGAGGAGGCATGAGCTCTCGCTCCCTCCGGGCGAGGCTGCTGCTCCTTTCGGGCGTCACCATCATCGCGGCCCTGGGTCTCATCGGCCTCGTGCTGTTCTGGGTCTTCGACCGGCAGGTTCACGACCGCGCCGTCGAAAACCTCACGCATCAGCTCGAGCAGCTTGCGGCCGTTTTCAGCCTTGGACCGGACGGCAAGCCACGGCTCGAGCGGCAGCTCTCGGACCCACGCTATGCGCAGCCTCTGAGCGGACTCTATTGGGAGGTGGCGCATGACGGGGGACCCGTCCTCAGGTCCCGCTCGCTCTGGGATTCGGAGATTCCCCTGCCTTCCGAAGCCGGCGCCGAGGAGCCGAAGGCTCACGAAGCGCCCGGCCCAGGCGGAAGCCGGCTGCTCACGCTGTCGAGGATCGTGAGCCTGCAGGGTCTCGACGGCGCCCCAAGAGATTATCGGCTGCTGGTGGCGCTCGACACGGCCGACATGGACCAGGACCGGATCGAACTCGCCCGCATCCTCTTCTTGGGTCTCGCCCTCACCTGCCTCGCCTTCCTTGCTCTGTCCTGGCTCCAGATCACGGTCGGCCTCAAGCCTCTCGACGCCATCCGAAAGGAACTCGGCAAGGTCGGCGACGGCGGCGCCGAGAAACTTGCTGATGAAACTTTTCCAGCCGAGGTCCGGCCATTGGCGCAGGAGATCAACGCCCTGCTCGATCAGCAAAGGGCAGCCATCGACCGTGCCCGCCGCCGCTCGGGCGATCTCGCCCACGGACTGAAGACCCCGCTCGCTGCCATAGGGGCCCATTCGGCCGAGCTTTCGGAACGGGGTGAAAGGGCCTTGGCGGAGGCGATCCGGCATCAGGTCGAGAGCATGCGCCGCCATGTCGAGCGCGAGCTTGCCGTCGCGCGGAGCGTGGGCGGTCAGCGCGGTCTGGCGGGAACGGTCCGGCCGGCGCTGGAAGTCGCCGGCATCGTCGAGGTTCTGCGCAGGCTTCCGGGCGACGAGCGCCTCGCCTGGTCGATCACCGGCGACCAGCAGGCGGAAGCGCGCATGGACCCGGCGGATTTCTCCGAAGTGGCCGGCAACCTCCTCGACAACGCGCGCAAATGGGCCAGATCGCGCATCGAGATCGACATCCGCGAGGAGAATGGCCGCATCACTATCCGCGTCGCGGACGACGGGCCGGGGATTGAAGGGACCGACCATGCTCGCGCCCTTGAGCGCGGGCAGCGTCTGGACGAGGCCGTTCAGGGACATGGCCTCGGTCTGTCCATCGTGCGCGAGTTGCTCGAGACCTACGAGACGGAGCTGAGCCTCGGCCGCAGTGCGCTTGGCGGCCTCGAGGCGCGCTTCGATCTGCCGGCGGCGAAACGCTGAATGCCTTTGCATCGCAAGGGGAGCTGGATTATTGTGGGCTGTTCGGAATAAAGAACGGCAGGCTTGGCCATGTACAAGGGTGACGTCGCTCCGGCGGAGGCTTTCCAGCGCCTTCAGGAGAATTCCAATGCCTGGCTCGTGGATGTGCGCACGGTGCCCGAATGGGGCTTCGTGGGCGTGCCGAACGTCGAGCGCCTCGTCCGCATATCCTGGCAGCAGTTTCCGGCCATGCAGGTCGACCCCGGCTTCGTGGAGAAGGTCGAAGGCGCAGGCGTCGGCAAGGACGACGAGGTTTTCCTCATCTGCCGCTCCGGGGCGCGCTCGGCCAATGCCGCCGCGGCGCTGACGGCCGCCGGTTTCGCCAATTGCTACAACGTCGCCGAGGGCTTCGAGGGCGACCGCGACGAGGACGGCCATCGCGGCACCGTCGGGGGATGGAAGGCGGCCGGCCTGCCCTGGATCCAAAGCTAGTCGGGCCCAAATACCTCGTGGTTCGACGGGCTCACCATGAAGCTACGCTCCTCGTCTTGAGCCTGTCGAAAGACAAGTGCAACGGAACGCTTGCATGCTGAAGAAGACCAACCCGCTATCGGCGCCCGAGGCCTGGGGCGAGGCGACGAAGCTCGTCAGGGGCGGGATCGACCGCACCCATCACGGCGAGACGGCCGAGGCGCTCTATCTCACCTCGGGCTTCGTCTACGACGAGCCCGAGACGGCCGAGAAGCGCTTTGCCGGCGAGGACGACGGCTACGTCTATGGCCGCTATGGCAATCCGACCGTCACGATGTTCGAGGAGCGCTTGCGGCTGCTTGAGGGAGCGGAAGCCTGCTACGGCGTCGCGAGCGGCATGGCGGCGGTCTGGAGCGCGCTCGCCTGCCAGCTCAAGGCCGGCGACCATATCGTGTCGGCGCGGGCGCTCTTCGGTTCCTGCTACCAGATCGTGACGAATATCCTGCCCCGCTTCGGTATCACCTCGACGCTGGTCGACGGTCACGATCTCGACCAGTGGAAGGCGGCCGTGCGACCGGAGACGAAGGTCTTCTTCCTGGAGACGCCCTCCAACCCCATGCTCGATCTCGCGGACATGGCGGCCGTGGCCGAGATCGCGAGGGGCGCCGGCGCGAAGGTCGTGGTCGACAATATCTTCGCCACGCCCATCCTGCAGAAGCCGCTCGAGTTCGGCGCCGACGTCGTGGTCTATTCGGGCACCAAGCATATCGACGGCCAGGGCCGGGTGCTGGGCGGCGCGGTGATGTCGACCAAGGCGTTCAAGGAGGAGCTTCTGAAACCCTTCCTCCGCCACACCGGTCCCTCGCTCGCCCCGTTCAATGCCTGGGTGCTATTGAAGGGTCTCGAGACGCTGAAGCTTCGCGTGCTGGCGCAATGCGAGGCGGCGGCCGGAATCGCCGACGCGCTCCAGCATCTCACGGGTGTCCGGCGCGTGATCTATCCGTTCCTCGACAGCCATCCGCAGGCGGCGCTCGCCCGCCGGCAGATGCGCGCCGGCGGCACGCTTGTCACCTTCGAGGTCGAGGGCGGCAAGGCGAAAGCCTTCGACGTGCTGCGCCATCTCTCGATCATCGACATCTCCAACAATCTCGGCGACGCCAAGTCGCTGATGACCCATCCGGCGACGACCACCCATCGCAATATCGGGCCCGAGGCGCGGGCCTCCATGGGGCTGACGGACGGGATGATCCGCCTGTCGGTCGGCCTGGAAGAGGCGGACGACCTGATTGCCGACCTGAAGCAGGCCATCGCGCGCTAGTAGAGCGGTTTGGTCTGTCTGGATCAGGTGATCACCGCTCATTCCCGCGCAAGCGGGGACGAGCGGAAATTTTCAACCTGATCGGATAGCGCTCTAACCTGGCGCGACGACCCGCCGCAACCCTGCCTTTCCCACATTTCATTGGCTTTTTGTGCTGCAAGGCACCATTTTGCTGCATAGCAGCATCATCGGAGCGATCGGCAGCATGGCGGACACGCGCGACGAGAAGCGGGTGCTGGTGCTTCAGGGCGGGGGCGCCCTCGGCGCCTATCAGGCCGGCGCCTACGAGGTGCTGTTCGACCAGGGACTCGAACCGGAATGGATCGCCGGCATCTCGATCGGCGCCGTCAACGGCGCCATCATGGCCGGCAACCCGCCCGAGCGGCGGATCGAAAGCCTGCGCGCCTTCTGGGAGAAGGTCTCTTCCGGACTCCAGGGCTGGTCCCTCATTCCGGGAAACGAGGGCCGCTCGCTCTTCAACGACGCCAGCGCCTGGTTCGCCATCCTCTACGGCATACCGGGCTTCTTCAGCCCCCGCTTTCCCCCGCCCACCATGTCCGTGCCCGGCACGGCCGGCGCACTGAGCTTCTATGAGGCCGAGCCGCTGAGAGGCACGCTCGAGGAATTCGTCGACTTCGACTACCTGAACGAAAAGGGCCCCAGGCTTTCGGTCGGCGCCGTCGGTGTCGAGAGCGGCAACTTCGCCTATTTCGACAGCACCAGGATCCGCATCGGGCCTGAGCACATCATGGCAAGCGGCGCGCTTCCGCCCGGCCTGCCGCCGGTCGTCATCGACGGCGAGGCCTTCTGGGACGGCGGCATCGTCTCCAACACGCCGCTCCAGTACGTGATGGACTATGAACGACCGCGCGAGGACCTGTGCATCTTCCAGCTCGACCTCTTCTCCTCGAAGGGGCTGATGCCGAAGACCATCTTCGACGTTGCCGAGCGCGAGAAGGAGATCCGCTATTCGAGCCGGACGCGCCAGAACACCAACATGCAGAAGGAACTGCGCACGCTCCGCAAGGCGGCGCGCGAGGTTCTGGAGAAGCTGCCGCCCAAGCTCGCCGGCAGCAGCGAGGCGAAGCGGCTGGAGCGGCTGGCGGGCGAGCACTGCCATTCCGCGGTCACCGTCGTGCACCTCATCTATCGCACCAACGCCTTCGCCACCCACGCCAAGGACTACGAGTTCTCGCGCCTCAGCATCGAGGAGCACTGGCAGGCCGGCGGCCGGGACGTCCGCAACACGCTTGAGAACCCGGCCTGGCTCCATCGCAAGCGCCCTTCGGAAGGCATCCTGACGCTGGACCTGGCCTGAAGGCCGTCGCGTCGATCACGGCATACACCACACGGAAGGAAGGTCAGCCATGAAGCTCAAGGACAAGGTCGCCATCGTCACCGGCGCGGCAAGCGGCATCGGCCACGGCATCGCGAAGCGCTTCGCGGCCGAAGGCGCGCGCGTCGCCATTGCTGACATCAAGCTCGACGCGGCCGAGGCCGCGGCAAAGGAGATATCGAAGAAGAACGCCATGGCGGTCGCCATGGACGTGACGAACGAGGACGCCGTGAACGCCGGCGTCGCCGAGGTGGTGAAGCGCTGGGGCACGGTCGATATCCTCGTCTCCAATGCCGGCGTCCAGATCGTGCATCCGCTGGAGGAGTTTCCCTTCGCCGAGTGGAAGAAGATGCTGGCCATCCACCTCGACGGCGCCTTCCTCACCTCGAAGGCCTGCCTGCCGCATATGTACAGGCAGAAGTCCGGCAGCCTCGTCTTCATGGGCTCCGTGCATTCGAAGGAGGCTTCGCCCCTGAAGTCCGCCTATGTCACCGCCAAGCACGGGCTCCTGGGCCTCGCCCGCGTGCTCTCCAAGGAAGGCGCCGAGCACGGCGTGCGCGCCAACGTCATTTGCCCAGGCTTCGTGAAGACGCCGCTGGTCGAGAAGCAGATCCCCGAGCAGGCGAAGGATCTCGGCATCTCCGAGAAGGAGGTGGTCGAGAAGATCATGCTCGGCGGCACCGTCGACAAGGAATTCACGACCATCGAGGACGTGGCCGAGGTCGCGCTTCTCTTCGCAGGCTTCCCCACCAACGCGCTCACCGGCCAGTCGCTGGTCGTGAGCCACGGCTGGTACATGAACTGATGCTGGAGGGGCGGCGCCCCCGCCGCCCAACACAAGGTGCGCGAGGGCGCGCACCCTCCGACGAGTCTACAGCCACATCCAGAGGAGGCCTGCGACCGCCAGCGCCTCGACCATGAGCGCCAGCAGCGTGAGCATGCGCCCGTAGAGCGCGAGCCCGCGCCGAATATCCTGCTGATCGAGCGTTTCCCCGCCGTCGCCCAGCCACGGCAGCTCCGCCACCTGGCCTCCGTAGCTGCGGGGACCGCCAAGCCGGAGTCCGAGCGCGCCCGCCATGGCGGCTTCCGGCCAGCCGGCATTGGGCGAGGCATGCTTGCCCGCGTCACGCCGCATGATCGCGAGCACGTTCCTGGTAGCGGGCCAGGCGGCGAGCCCGTAGAGCAGCCCCGAGAGCCTGGAGCCCGGCAGGTTCACCAAGTCGTCGAGCCGCGCCGCTGCCCAGCCGAAGGCACGGTAGCGCTCGGACCTGTGGCCGATCATGCTGTCGGCGGTGTTGATGGCCTTGTAGAGCGCGATGCCCGGCAGGCCGAGGAGCACGAGCCACAGGGCCGGCGCCACGACACCGTCGGAAGAATTCTCGGCGAGGCTCTCGATGGCGGCCCGAGACACGCCGGAGGCATCGAGCTCTTGAGGGTCGCGCCCCACGATCATGGAAACTGCCCGCCGGCCCTCCGCCAGTCCCTGATCGAGCCCGTCCGCGACCGCCTCCACATGCTGCTTCAGGCTCTTCTGGGCGAGAAGCGTCGTCGCGAGCAGCGCTTCGAGGACCCAGCCCCAGAAGAAGAGCCGGCAGGCGATGGCGATGGGGACGGTCACGGCGGCGACAACCGCTAGCACGAGGCCCAGCGCCAGCACGCCGCGCAGGCGACGCGAGGGGTCGGTGCGGGCCGGGTCGTTGAGGCGTGCGTCCAGCGCGCCGATCATCCGGCCGATCCACTGCACCGGATGCCCGGCGCACGCCTGGAGCCACCTGGGATAGCCCGTCACCCGCTCGATCACGAGCGCGGCAAAGGCGATGAGCGGCGTCAGCGGCGACATACTTCAGCCGACGGGCTCCGCCAGCGCCAGCAGCCGGTCGATGTCGAGATGGGCGGCGAGGTGATCCGCCAGCCGGTCGAGCGTGCCGTCGACAACATCGGCGAAATTGAAGTTCCCCGCCGCCACGTCCAACGAACTGAGGAAGCGCCGGCGGAATCCATCGGAGACTAGGCAGCCATGGAGATAGGTGCCGGCGACGCGGCCGTCCGCGCTCACCGCCCCGTCCGACCGGCCCCCGATGGTGGCGAAGGGACGCGCCAGTCCAGGACCCGTGGTGGCGCCCACATGGATCTCGTAGCCGCTCAAGGATTCGCCGCTCGCGACATGACGCGCCGAAACGTTGGTGAGCGTCTTGTCCGGCGCGAGCGTCGTCTCGACGTCGAGAAGCCCCAACCCTTCGACGGACTCCGGCGGACCTTCGATGCCTTCAGGGTCGTGAATGCGGCGGCCGAGCATCTGGTAGCCGCCGCACAGCCCCAGCACATGCCCGCCGCGCCGCACGTGCGCGAGGAGGTCGGTGTCCCACCCTTGCGCGCGGAAGAAGGCCAGATCGGCGATGGTGGCCTTGGAGCCGGGCAGCACCACGAGCCTTGCCTCCGCCGGCAGCGGTTCCCCTGCCCCGATGAAGGCCACCCGGACCTGAGGCTCGAGCCGCAGGGGATCGAGGTCGTCGAAGTTGGCGATGCGCGGCAGCCTCGGCACCGCCACCAGCACATCGCCGCCGTCCTCCGCCACCGCGTGTTCGAGCGCCACCGCGTCCTCGGCGGGAAGACGCGTGGCGTCCGGAAAATGCGGCACGACACCCAGGCACGGCCTGCCCGTGCGCTGCTCCAGGAAACGCACGCCGTCGTCGAACAGCGAAACGTCGCCGTGGAACTTGTTGACGAGGAATGCCTTGAGCCGCCCGGCATCCTCTTGTGTCATCACCTCGAAGGTGCCGACGATCGAGGCGATGACGCCGCCGCGATGGATGTCTGCGACGAGCACCACGGGCACGCCCGAAGCCTCCGCGAAGCCCATGTTGGCGATGTCGCCCGTCCTGAGATTGATCTCGGCCGGCGAGCCCGCGCCCTCGACCAGCACGAGATCGGCTTGCGTCCCGAGCCTGCGGTAGCTTTCGAGGATGGCGTCGAGGAAGCGGCCGCGCGTGTCCATGAAGTTGCGCGCCTTGAGCGAGCCCACCCGCTCGCCCCTGAGAATGATCTGCGCGCCGGTCGTGCTCTCGGGCTTGAGCAGCACCGGGTTCATATGAACGCTCGAGGGCACGCGCGCCGCCAGCGCCTGCAGGGCCTGCGCCCGGCCGATCTCGCCCCCGTCCGCCGTCACGGCGGCGTTGTTGGACATGTTCTGCGGCTTGAAAGGCCGGACCTTTAGCCCGCGATTGGCGAAGAGCCGGCAGAGCCCGGCGACGATGAGCGATTTGCCGACGTCGGAGCCCGTGCCCTGGAACATGAGCGCCCGGGCGCTCAAGCGGCCTCCGCGTCGATGACGTGCAGGTAGGAGCCCATGACGCGCCCGCGCCTCAGGCCCTGCGGGCCCAGGGCATCGCCCCTGGCATCCTGCACCTGCTCGAAGAGCGGCTGAGCCTCGCCGCTTCGGGCGACACCGGAATAGTGGAACTCGTGTCCGCGCAAGGTTGCCGGCAGCGGCAGCGCGCCGGCATGCGTCATGCGCCGGTAGCCGAGATTGAGCCTGCGCTCGGCGAAGGTCGTCTCGAGCGGCAGGAGCCCGGCCATCGCATGGCGCGCGCCGGACGCGTCGACCAGCCCCTCGCCCAGCACCATGAAGCCGCCGCACTCGCCGTAGAGGAGCGCGCCCCGCTCGGCGGACGCGGCGAGGCCTGCCTTAAAGCGGGTTGCCGCCGCGAGCGCGCCGCCATGGAGTTCCGGATATCCGCCGGGCAGGAACACCGCATCGGCCGTCGCGTCGGGCGCCTCGTCGACGAGCGGCGAGAACGGAAGGAGTTCGGCACCGGCCGCGCGCCAGCCCGCGAGGAAATGCGGATAGGCGAACGCAAAGGCCTGGTCCGAGGCGACGGCGATCCGCTGGCCGAGCGGCGGCAGTGGCTTTGTCGATCCGTGGGCGGATTTTGGCTTGCGGGTGATGGCAAGCAGCCGCTTCAGGTCCACGGATCGGGCCAGAATCTCCGCGGCGCCCTTGATGAAAGCCTCAAGATCGGAATGCTCCTCCGCCTGCACGAGCCCGAGATGCCGCGAGGGAAGGACCAGCGAGGCCTCGCGCGGCATCGCGCCGAAGACGGCGACATTGGCTTCGCGGAGCGCAAAGCTCAGCATGTCGGCGTGACGGGGCGAGGTCACGCGGTTGAGGATCACCCCTTCCACCTCTACATCGTGCCGGAAGTCGGAGAAGCCGCGGGCGAGCGCCGCCACCGACTGCCCCTGCGCGCCCGCGTCGATCACCAGGACGACCGGCAGCCCGAGCGCGGCGGCGACGTCCGCCGTGGAGCCCCGCGCCCCTACGGGACCGTCGAAGAGACCCATGACGCCCTCGACCACCACCAGATCGGCGTGTGCCCCGAGATCCTCGAACAGGCGGCTCACGAAGGCCGGCCGCATGGCCCAGGGGTCGAGGTTGAAGCATGGCTTGCCGCTCGCGACCGCATGGAAGCGCGGATCGATGTAGTCGGGTCCGACCTTGGCAGTCGCGACCTTTTTCCCTTGCGCGCGCGCAGCAGCCGCCAGCGCCGTCGTGACCACCGTCTTGCCCGAGCCCGTCGCCGGCGCGGCGATCACGAGGCCGTCAGCCAATGGGATTCTCCCTCGCCCCGCCCGTGTACCAGTCGAGCGTCCGGCGCCAATCTTCCACGTGGCCCACCACCACGATGGCCGGTGTGTCGGGCGTGTTGGCGTCGAGGAATGCGCCGACCTCGGCGAGCCGCGTCTCGAGCACGGCCTGGTAGGGCATGGTGGCGTTGGAGACGATCGTCACCGTATCGTCGCCCGCGCGGCCGCCCTGGATGAGCGCTGCGGCGATCTCGCGCAGATGCTTGACCGCCATGTACATGACGATGACCGGCGAGGCCGTCGCGACCGCCGACCAGTCCACATTGGCGGGCATGGCGCCGGTGGCGTCGTGGCCGGTGAGGAAGATCACCGAATGGTTGAGGTCGCGATGGGTCGACGGGATGCCGGCATAGGCAAGCCCGCCCACCCCGGCCGAGATGCCCGGCACGATCCGGAACGGCACGCCCGCCCGCGCCAGCGTCTGCGCCTCCTCCCCGCCGCGCCCGAAAATGAAGGGATCGCCCCCCTTCAGCCGCAGGACACGCTTGCCGCCGTGTGCAAGATCGATGAGCCGCAGCGAGATGTCGGGCTGCTTCGGAGAGGGCTTGCCGCCGCGTTTCCCCGCATATTCGAGCTCGGCTCCCGGCCGCACCCAGCGCAGGATATCCGGATTGACCAGCGCGTCGTAGACGACGACGTCGCAGGATTGCATCGCATGATAGGCGAGAAGCGAAAGGAGACCCGGCGCGCCGGGCCCGGCGCCCACCAGCCACACGCTGCCGGGCGCAAAGGGCGGGAACGTCTCGGCATCGAGGCGCGCGAACCCGCTTCCCTCCGTCCAGTCGCGCACGCCTTGAGCCGGCGCCTTCGTCACATGCTTCTCCCGAGTCCTATCCGGCGGCATATTGAATCGTTCTCTCAGAGAGTTAGCCCCGGGAGCGAACAAATACTATAGAATCGCGCCATGACGGTAACCACGGCAAAACCCGGCGAACGGAGCGGCAGAATCCTCATTCTCGGCGGCACGACCGAGGCGCGCGCGGCGGCCGAGGCGCTGATCGCGCGCGGCCATGACGTCGTCACCTCGCTCGCGGGCGTCACCCGCCATCCGCACGAGCCCAGAGGGAAAGTTCGCAAGGGCGGCTTCGGTGGTGTCGAGGGCCTAGAGGCCTACATCCGCGACAACGGCATCGCGCTCTTGGCCGACGCCACCCATCCCTTCGCCGCCGTCATGTCGGCGCACGCGGTCGAGGCGGCGGACCGCGCAGGCATCCCCTGCATCCGTCTCGAGCGCCCGGCCTGGGAGCCGCGGGCCGGCGACCGCTGGATGCGCGTTCCCGATATCGGCGAGGCGGCCGAGGCCGTGCCGCAGGGCGCGCGCGTGTTCCTCACCATCGGGCGCAAGGAGATCGCGCCTTTCGTCGGCAGGCCCGACCTTTCCGGTCTCGCCCGCATGATTGAGGCGCCCGAAAGCCCGCTGCCGGCAAGCTGGACCCTGCTCCTGGCGCGCGCGCCCTTCCTGCTCGAGGACGAGCGGAGCCTCATGAAGGAGAGCGCCATCACCGTGCTCGTCACGAAAAACTCGGGCGGGCAGACGGAGGCGAAGCTCGAGGCAGCCCGCGCGCTCGGCGTCCTCGTCGTCATGATCGAGCGCCCCACGAAGCCGCCGACGCAGACGGCGAATGACGTCGAGGGGTTGGTCAGGCTGATCGAGCAGGCTTAGGCGTACCTCCTCTGACGTCACCCCGGCGAAAGCCGGGGTCCAATGGTGAGCCACCTGCGAGCGGCAGCGCTTCAGGGGATGCCAGCTTCCGCTGGCATGACGAAGAACTTGCTCACGGCCCCCGCCAGTCGATCGGCACGATCTCGGCCGACTTTCCCTTGAAGTCCCAGTTGCGGCCGAAGCCGCGGAACCGGCTGCGGACCGATTCCGCCACGATGATCAGCGGCCCGATCCAGTACTGGCTGTTCTCGATGGTGGTGGGCTTGTCCTTCTCGCGTCCCCGGATCGCCGCGATCTCGCCGTCGACGATCTTGGGTATCGAGAAGCGGCGGATATGTCCCTCCGTCTCGTAGCGAACCTCTTCCTGGAACACGCCGAGGAAGCGTCCGACGAGGATCGAGAGCAGCTTCGTGGTTCCGCCCGCGCGTCCGGAAAGAATCTGGGTCAGGGCCTTCACCTGGTAGACGTCGGCCTTCTCGTCCACATAGACGCCGGCCGTCCAGTTGCCGCGCGCCATGCGGCCGGGGATCTCGAGGACCAGGCCGACCGCGATGCCGGAGAGATCGACGTCGCCGTGCCGGCCGTCGTCGATCCGGAAGCCGCCCCAGGCCTGGCACTCGCCTTCGGTCGGAGGATGCGCGCCGAGCGAGATCACGCAGGGGCAGAAGACGTCGCAGTTGCACGAGATGATGAGTTCGCCGCGGATGTGCCAGGGCACTGTTGGGGCCATGTCTAGTGTCCCTTGAAGGCGGGCTGGCGCTTCTCGAGGAAGGCGGCCACACCCTCGCGGAAGTCCCCGGTGCGGGCGGCCGTGCGCTGCAGGTCGCGCTCGAGATCGAGCTGCCTGTCGAGCGGATGGGCGGAAGCTTCCTGGATCGCCCCCTTCATGAGGCCGAGCGCCACGGTCGGCTGCGCCGCAAGGTGGCGCGCCAGGCGCCAGGCCTCGTCCATGAGCGCCTCGTCGACAACAGCCCTCCAGATCAGACCCCAGGCCTCGGCCTTCTCCGCGGGCAGCGGCTCGGCGAGAAGCGTCAGCCCCTTGGCGCGCGCCTCTCCCACCATGCGCGGCAGGAACCATGTGCCGCCGCAATCGGGGATGAGCCCGATGCGCGCGAAGGCCTGGACGAAGCTCGCCGAGCGGGCCGCCAGCACGATGTCGCAGGCGAGCGCCAGATTGGCCCCTGCCCCGGCGGCGATCCCATTGACCGCCGCGACGATCGGAATGGGCATGCCGCGGAGCCGGCGGATCAGCGGGTTGAAATCCCGCTCGATCGCCATGCCCACATCTTCGTCCACGCTCTCCATCGCGGCCGCTTCGGCGAGATCCTGGCCGGCGCAGAAGGCCCGGCCCGCGCCGGTGAGGATCAGCGCGCGGACGCCCCGCGCATCAAGGTCTGAGAGCGCCGTGCGGAGATCGGCATGCAGGCCCGCCGTGAAGCTGTTGAGCTTCTCGGGGCGGTTGAGAGTGAGACAGGCCACGTCGCCGTCGAAGGCCAGCTCTACGGTTTCGAGTGTCGCCAAGGACGCGCTCCTGAAATTCCGGCGCGAGGGTAGCAGATGGCAGGTCCGGAACAAGCCGCCCTTGTCCGCCCGGGACGATCGGGCCATGGTTCGGCCATGACTGCCACCGAACAGCTGGATGCTGCCATCGTGGGAGCGGGCCCTGCCGGTCTGGCGGCCGCCTGCCTGCTCGCCGGCGCTGGTCTGAAGGTCTCGATTTTCGCCGGCAGGGAGGAGCCACGGGACGACCCGCGCGCCGTGGCGCTCATGCTGCCCTCGATCCGCCTGCTGCGGCATCTGGGAATAGACCCGAAGGATCCGGCTCTTGCCGGCTCACCCTTGAGGCGGCTCAGGATCGTGGACGACACCGGCCGCCTCTTCGCCTCGGCGCCCGTGACCTTCGAGGCCCGCGAGATCGGCGAGGAGGCCTTCGGGTGGAACCTTCCCATCGTGCCCTTGCGCGAGGCGCTTAAAGCGCGCGCGGCGACACTGGGCGTTCCCATCGCGCCGCAGGATGTCGAGACCTTCGATGCAGGCGACCGCGAGGCGCGGCTTGTCGCATCCGACGGCACGACGGCCAGTGCGCGCGTGGTGATCGGAGCCGATGGCAGCCGCTCCCGCATGCGCGCCCAGGCGGGCATCGGCGCGCTCGAGTGGTCCTACGACCAGACGGCGATCGCCGCGGGCTTCTCCCACAGCGCTCCCCACGGCGACACATCCACCGAGTTCCACAAGGAGGCAGGTCCGCTGACCACCGTGCCGGGCGCCGGCAACCGCTCGACGCTCGTCTGGATGGAACGGCCGGAGCGCGCGGCCGAGCTCATGGCGATGACGGAAGCGGAATTCGCGCGCGTTCTCCAGTCGGAGATCCACGGCACGCTCGGCCTTGTCTCGGACGTCGGAGTGCGCCGCGCCTTCCCGATGCGCGGGCTCACCGCCACGCCCTTCGCGCAAGGCCGTCTGATGCTGGTGGGCGAGGCCGCGCATGCGATTCCACCGATCGGGGCCCAGGGCTTGAACTTGAGCCTCCGGGATGCGGCCACGGCGGCCGAACTGATCGTAACGGCCATCGAGTCCGGCAAGGACCCCGGCGACCGGACGGTCATGGAGACCTACGACCGCCTGCGCCGACGGGACGTCGCCCCCCGCCTCGGCATCATCGACACGGTGAACCGCACGCTGCTCAGCGGCTGGGCCCTGCCCCACGCGGCACGCTCCCTCGGCCTCGCGCTTGCCTCCCGGATCGGCCCCGCGCGTCAGCAGGTTCTCCGGCAGGGCGCCGGCCTGAGCGAGGATCTGCCTGCCGTGATGCAAGGCTGATCCGGGTTGACAAGAAATCAATTCTCCTGAAAAGGGTCCGCCCCCGCGCGACGCACGCCGGGATGGAAACTGGACCAGACTCATGGAGACGATCACCGGCAAGACGTTGCTCGACCTCGGCTATGCGCCGGGCTCGTGGTTCAAAAGCGCGATTTCGAAGGCGAATGCCGCCCTGCGCGATGGCGCAGACGAAGCCCAAGTGCAAGCCGTCATCGCTGCCTGCGCTCCCTCACCCGTCATTGCGATGCCGCTGCGCGCGCCGGGCGAACTGGTCCATCGGATGAACATCCGTCCCGAGAACGAGGACGAACGCGCCAACGTGGCTGCCGTCGAGCAGCACATGAGAGAACTCATGCGCGTGCCGACCGTGCGGGCCGGCGCCGTGATGCCCGATGCCTGCCCTTCCGGCGGCGCACCGGGCACGATCCCGGTCGGCGGCGTCATCGCGGCCGAGAACGCCATTCATCCCGGCATGCATTCCGCCGATATCTGCTGCTCCATGGCGGTGACGACGTTCAAGGGAGCCGATGCGGCGGTGATCCTCGATGCCGGCATGAAGCTCACCCATTTCGGCGGCGGAGGCCGGCCGCGCGGGCAGCAGATCCGTCCGTCGGCCGAGATCATGGAGGCCTTCGAGGCCAACCCCTTCCTCGTGCCCGCCAAGTCGGCCGCCATCGAGCATTTCGCCACCCAGGGCGACGGCAATCACTTCTTCTACGTAGGCCGGATCGAGTCGACCGGCGACATCGCGCTCGTGACCCATCACGGCTCGCGCAAGCCCGGCGCCGTGCTCTACAAGCTCGGCATGTCCGCGGCGGAGCGCTCGACGCGCGAGATGTCGCCCGAGACCGCGAGGCACAACGCCTGGCTGGTCGCCGACAGCGCTGATGGCGAAGCCTACTGGAACGCCCTTCAGACGGTGAGGTCGTGGACCAAGGCCAATCACTACGCCATCCATGACCGGATAGCGGAAGCCCTTGGCCTGGCCCGCCAGGATCGCTTCTGGAACGAGCACAATTTTGTCTTCCGGCGCTCCGACGGGCTCTTCTACCACGCCAAGGGAGCCACGCCGGCATGGGCTGACTTCGCTCCGGATTCTTCCGGCCTCACGCTCATCCCGCTCAACATGTCGGAGCCGATCCTCATCGCGCGCGGCCTCGACGCGGAGAACGGACTGGGCTTCGCTCCGCATGGCGCCGGGCGCAACATGAGCCGGGGAGCTTTCATGCGGCGCTATGCGCACATGACCGAGGAAGAGATCGTCGCCGAGCAGACCCGCGGAATTGACGCGCGCTTCTTCTGCGGCGTTCCGGACATCTCGGAGCTCCCGGCCGCCTACAAGGATGCGGCAACGGTGCGCAGCCAGATCCAGGCTTATGGTCTGGCTGAAGTCGTGGACGTGATCTCGCCCATCGGATGCATCATGGCGGGTGACTGGATGCGCCCGTTCCATGAGGAGCGCCGCAGGAAGCGCGAACAGTCCTCGCGCTGACAGGTCGGCGCTATTTCAGCAGCAAATCGTTGTGGGCGCCGAGCGGCGGCGCCGACAGCGGCTCGTCCGGGTCGCCCCGGAACTGCGGCGCGATCGGCACCGGCGCGGCCGGCAGCCGGGCGCCGTCCTCGTTCTGGAGCACGTGGTCGAAGAGCCCGCGCAGCCGGAAATGCGGCTCCTGCATTGCCTCCTCCAGCGTGCGGACGATCGAGCAGCAGCAGTCCTGGCCGTGGAAGAGCGCCCGCCAGTGCTCCGAGGGCTTCGACGCGATGATCCTGCGCACCTCCTCGATCGTCGCCGCCGGATCGGCGCGATCGTCGCGGAGCGGTTCGGGGAGCCCGATGAGACGGCAGAAGGTGTCCCAGAACTTCTGCTCCAGCGCCGCGACCGCGACGTGGCGGCCGTCTGCGGCCGGATAGATCTGATAGCGCGGCGAGCCGCCGGTCAGAAGCTCTCCACCGGACACGGGCCATTTGCCGCCGGCAAGTCCCTGCGCCATCGCCCACCAGCCCGTGAGACCGAAGAGGCCGTCCGTCATGGCGATGTCGAGATATGCGCCCCGGCCCGTGCGCTCCCGCGCCATGAGGGCGAGCAGGATGTTGATGACCGCCGCGTAGGAGCCGGCCGCGAGGTCGGCCGCCAGCACAGGCGGCACCGTAGGGCACGCGGGATCGCCCATGGAGAGGTTCAGGAGGCCGGTGTCTCCGATGTAGTTGAGATCGTGCCCGGCCACCCCGGCCTTGGGGCCCGTCTGGCCGTAGCCCGTGATCGAGCAGTAGACGAGCCTCGCGTTCCGCGTCGAGACTGCCGGATAGCCGAGGCCGAGACGCGCCATGACCCCCGGCCGGAACTGCTCGATGAGGACGTCAGCCTCCGCGAGCAGCGGCTCGATCAGTGTGAGCTGGCGGCGGTCCCTGAGATCGAGCGCCACGCTTGCCTTGCCGCGGTTGAGCATCGCGAAGCCGGCGGATTCCCGTCCCCATCGAGGCTCGTAGCCGCGCATCTCCTCCCCGCCCGGCCGCTCGATCTTGATCACCCGCGCGCCCGCCTCGGCCAGCATGAGGCCGGCCATGGGACCGGGCAGGAGCGTTGAGAAATCGAGGACCTTGACCCCTTCGAGCGGTCTCATGGCAGCATCCCGGATTTGATGGCGTAGATCAGCGGAGGAATGGTGACGGCGGAGAGAAGCGTCGAGACGAGGATGCTGCTCGATGCTCCCTCCACATAGGCGTTGAACTGGCGCGCCAGAATGAAGGCGTTGGTGGCGGTGGGCAGCGACGCCATCATCAGTGCGACGGAAACCCATAAGGGATCGACCGAGCCCAGGAGCCACAGCGTCGAGAACACGAGCGCCGGGTGGAGGAAGAGCTTTGTCATGACGATCACCGGAAACTCCGGCCCGATGCCGGCGAAGCGGCGCATGAAGAGCGTCACGCCGAGCGCGAAGAGTGCAGTCGGACCGGCCGCCCGGCTCAGCATCTCGAGCAGGCTTTGCGCCATGACCGGCGGTTCCAGACGGAAGGCGGAGGCGACGGCTCCCAGGAGCGTCGCGATGACGAAGGGATGCAGGATGATGGACTTGCCGACCTTGGCCGCGATGGCATGGGCCTTCAGCCCCTCCCGCTGGCCGAGCGTGGCGAGCAGCGGGGTCAGGATGAACTGGAGCGCGCAGTCGAAGCAGAAGATGAGCGCCGCCGGCACCGCTGCGTCCTTGCCGAAGAACGCCACCGCCAGCGGCAGGCCCATGTAGCCGACATTGCCGAAGCTCGCCGAGGTGCCCTGGATCGCCGCGATGGTGACAGAGGTGCGGAACACGAAGACGAAGAGGATGAAGGGCAGGATGAAGGCGAGATAGGTCGCAAGCGAGGTCGCGAGCACGAAGGGCCAGTCGATGAGGCGCTCGAAGGGTGCGGCCGCGACCGTGAGGAAGATGAGGGCAGGCAGCGAAAAATAGACGATGAAGGCGTTGAGCCAGGCGAGCCCCTCCTCCTCGATGTCGAGGAAGAAGGCGGCGATGCCGCCGAGCACAATCAGGCCGAAGAACGGCATCGCCAGGTTGACGATCGCTAAAATCGTGTCCAACGCGCCGCCTTTCCGGCCTCTCGCGACGCCGCGGCCTAAGCGCGCGGAGCCTCGTTCTTCTCGTTTGGGAACCTCACGGGCGCCCCGATCATTCTCCTAGTCGCCGCCAACGCAACCTTCCAGACCATACCTTCGTCGAATATCCCCGCATGCGCATCGATCTTTCCGGCAAACGGGTTCTGGTGACGGGCGGCAGCGGCGGGATAGGGGCCGCCGTGAGCCGCGCCTTCGGGCGGGCAGGTGCCCGCGTCGCCGTGAACTATGTCGGCAATGCGGGGGCGGCGGATGCGCTGGTGGAGGAGATAGGCCCTGAACGGGCCATGGCTATCGCGGCGGACGTCAGCGACGAGGCGCAGGTGGAGGCGATGTTCGCGCGCATCGGGTCCGCATGGGGAGGCCTCGACGTCCTCCTCAACAATGCCGGGATCGAGACCCATGCCACGCCGGCCTGGGAGCTTGCGCCTTCCGAATGGCGGAAGATCCTCGAGGTCAACCTCACCGGTGCGTTCCTCTGCGCGCGACTGGCCCTCCGGGGCATGATCGAACAGCGCTCCGGCGTGATCATCAACACGACCAGCGTCCACGAGGTGATCGCGTGGAGCGGCCACAGCGCCTACGCGGCGAGCAAGGCGGGCCTCGCCATGCTCACGCGCACGCTGGCGCAGGAGGCGAGTCCTCACGGCGTGCGGGTCTTGAACCTTGCGCCCGGCGCCATCCGGACGCCGATCAACGAGGATGTGTGGCAGAGCGAGGGGGGCCGCGAGGATCTCCTTTCCAAGATTCCCCTCGGCCGCATCGGCGAGCCGGACGAGGTGGCGGGCATGGCCGTCGTGCTCGCCTCCGACATCGCGCGTTATCTCACCGGCACCACTGTCTTCGTCGACGGAGGAATGACGGACTATCCGAGCTTCCGGCATGGCGGCTAAGCCGACACCCGCTCAGAAGCCCATCGCCGACTACGGCCTCATCGGCAACATGATGTCGGCCGCGCTCGTCGGGCGCGACGGCTCGATCGACTGGCTCTGCCTGCCCCGCTTCGACTCGCCCGCCTGTTTTGCCGCCCTCCTCGGCACGCCCGAGAACGGCCGCTGGCGCATCGCGCCTTCGGGCGGGCCTGTCCGCACCAGCCGGCGCTACCTCCCCGGCACGGCCGTGATCGAAACGACCTTCGAGACCGGCGACGGCGTGGTCGAGGTCGTCGATTTCATGCCGGTGACCGACGATGAGGAGCGGACGGACATCGTGAGGATCGTGCGCGGCAGGCGCGGTCGCGTCTCCATGCACATGGAGTTCGTCCTGCGCTTCAACTACGGGCTCGTGGTGCCCTGGGTGCGCCGCCGCGACTATGGTCTGAGCGCCGTGGCCGGACCGGACGCCGTCGAGCTCCACACCCGCTTGCCGCTCGAAGGGCGGGACATGAAGACCACCTGCGGCTTCGAGGTCGAGGAAGGGGAAAGCGTTCCCTTCACCCTCTCCTACCACCGCTCGCACCGGCTGCCGCACTTCGTGCCCGACCGCAACGAGGCCTTGGAGCACACCGTGAGCTGGTGGCGGGAATGGTCCAAGCGCTGCGTCTTCGAGACTTCGCGGGAGGATTGGCGGGACGCCGTAGTGCGCTCGCTCATAACGCTGAAGCTCCTCACCTTCCGGCCGACCGGCGGCATCATCGCCGCGCCCACGACCTCCCTGCCCGAGACGCCGGGCGGAGAGCGGAACTGGGACTACCGCTACTGCTGGCTGCGCGATTCCGCCCTGACGCTCTACGCGCTCCTCAATGCCGGATACCGGGATGAGGCGGAGGCCTGGCGGCGCTGGCTGCTGCGCGCGATCGCTGGCCATCCCGACCAGTTGCGCATCATGTACGGGCTTGCGGGCGAGCGCTGGCTTCCCGAGCACGACATCCCCTGGCTTCCGGGCTATCTCGATAGCCGGCCGGTGCGGCTCGGCAACGATGCGGCCCCGCAGCTGCAGCTCGACATCTTCGGCGAGGTGCTGGACACCCTGCACGCGGCGCGCGAGGGAGCGCTCGCCGCCGCCCCGGACGCCTGGCGGCTGCAGAAGGTCCTCCTCGAGCGGCTTGTGGACATCTGGCATGAGCCGGATCACGGCATCTGGGAGATGCGGGGACAACCCAGGCACTTCACGCATTCGAAGCTCATGTGCTGGGTCGCCTTCGACCGCGCCTTGAAGTCGGCCGCACGGTTCAACCTCGACGGGCCGCTCGATAGCTGGCGGGCCGAGCGGGACGCGCTTCACGCCGAAATTTGCGCCAAGGGGTTCGACGGGGATTTGGGCAGCTTCGTCCAGTCCTACGGCTCCAAGGCGCTCGACGCGAGCCTCCTCCTGATCTCGCAGGTGGGCTTCCTGGCCGAGGGCGATCCCCGCATCACGGGGACCGTCGCCGCCATAGAGCGCGACCTCATGCAGGACGGCTTCGTTCTCCGTTACCGCCCGGAGCATGCCGCCGACCGCCTCAAGGGGGCCGAAGGGACCTTCCTTGCCTGCTCCTTCTGGCTTGCCGATGCCTATGTCCTGTCGAAAGAGACCGACAAGGCGCAAGCGCTGTTCGAACGGCTGCTTTCGGTCCGCAACGACCTCGGCCTCCTGTCGGAGGAATATGATCCGGCCTCCGGCATGGCGCTCGGCAACTTTCCCCAGGCCTTTTCCCACGTC
Organism: Parvibaculaceae bacterium; assembly: GCA_050181295.1. Classification (GTDB taxonomy): domain Bacteria; phylum Pseudomonadota; class Alphaproteobacteria; order Rhizobiales; family Aestuariivirgaceae; genus JBFXDI01. Next base: position 32,991 of record JBFXDI010000007.1, read on the forward strand.
GGGCTCGTGAACACCGCGTGCAATCTCGTTCGCGCGGCCGGTCCCGCCAAGCAGCGGGCATCCCGCGAAGCCCCGCGGGATGCCCGTGCCGGGACTGGCCATTAGCGCCCAAGTGTTGCCCGAAAGCACTTGCCAAGTGCAGTCCAGCACGTCATTTTCCGCCTCGGAGCCGACTCGATGCAGCAAATGAACCGAGAAGCCAAGTTCCGGATCGGCCAGGTGGTGAAGCACCGGCTGTTTCCCTTCCGCGGCGTCATTTTTGATGTCGATCCGATCTTCTCGAACACCGAGGACTGGTGGAATTCCATCCCGGAGGAGATCAGGCCGCGCAAGGACCAGCCCTTCTACCATCTGCTGGCGGAGAACGAGGACACGGAATACGTAGCCTACGTGTCCGAGCAGAACCTGCTCGCCGACGATTCCGGCGAGCCGGTCCGGCATCCCCAGGTCCGCGACTATTTCGAGACCTATGACCGCAGCGCCGCCTGCTACAAGTGGCGCGTGACGCTCGGCCACTGACCCTCTTTCGGCCCTTCTCCCCTCCACGGATTGCCGTGAATGTCGCGTAGATTGCGCGGATGATGCCGATTCGATGCATCCTCGCGCTGATCCTGGCGCTCGTGGCCTCGGTCCCAGCCCTGGCCACGCCGGTCCATGGCATCGCGATGCACGGCGAGCCAGCCCTTCCGCCGGACTTCGACCACCTTCCCTACGTCAATCCGGATGCGCCGAAAGGCGGCGTCCTGCGCGAGGCGATCGCCGGCAGCTTCGACAGCCTGAATCCCTTCATCGTGCGCGGCCAGCCGCCATCGGGGGTCCGTACCTACGTGTTCGAGAGCCTGATGGCGCGCAACCGCGACGAGCCCTTCTCGCTCTATGGGCTCATCGCACGCACCATCGAGGTGGCGCCGGACCGGTCGTGGGTGACCTTCCACCTCGACGAGCGGGCGCGGTTCTCGGACGGCGTCCCGATCACGACTGCCGATGTGCGCTTCTCGCTCGAAACCCTGCGTGATGAGGGTCGCCCCAATTTCCAGACCTACTACCGCAAGGTCGAACGGATCGAGACTCCCGACGACCGCACCGTCACCTTCCATCTGGCGGGCGGCGACAGGGAACTCGTGCTCATCCTCGGGCTCATGCCCATCCTGCCCAGGCATTTCTTCGCCGACAGGAAGTTCGACCAGGCGACCTTGAACCCGCTCGTGGGGTCGGGCCCCTACACCATCGCCTCGATCGAACCGGGCAAGCGGATCGTCTACAGGCGCAACCCGGATTACTGGGCACGCGATCTGCCCATCTCGCGGGGCCTGTGGAACGTCGACGAGATCCGCTCCGACTACTATCGCGACAATCTCGGCGCCTTCGAAGCGTTCAAGAAGGGCCTTGCCGACGTGCGCGGCGAGCAGGATCCGGTGCGCTGGTCGTCCTCCTACGATTTCGAGGCGGTGAAGCAGGGCCAGGTCGTGCTGGAGACGGTGCCGAGCGGCCTGCCGGCAATGCTGCGCGCTCTGGCCTTCAACACGCGCCATCCGGTCTTCGCCGACATCCGGGTTCGCGACGCCCTGATCCATGCCTTCGATTTCGAGTGGGCGAACAAGAACCTGTTCCGCGGCCTCTTTGTCCGCACGCAGGGCTATTTCGCCGGCTCCGAGCTGAGCTCCGTCGGACACCCCGCGACATCGGGGGAGCGCCAGCTCCTCGCGCAATACGGCGCCAGGCTCGAGGAGCCGTTCCTGGATGGCAGCTACCGCCTGCCGATGAGCGACGGTTCGGGACGCGACCGGGCCAACCTCCGCCGGGCCATGGATCTCCTCAACCAGGCCGGCTGGACGCTGAAGGACGGCAAGCTCGTGAACGCCGCCGGCCAGCCGATGCAGTTCGAGATGCTGGCACAGGGTGTCTCGCACGAGCAGATCGGCCTCCACCTCCAGCGCTCGCTCGCCTCCATAGGCATCACGCTCACGTTGCGTCGCGTCGATTCCGCCGAGCTGCAGCGCCGGCTCCAGACCTACGATTTCGACATGGTGCCGGTGACCTGGCAGAACTCTTTGTCGCCGGGCAACGAGCAGAGCTTCTACTGGGGCTCGGCCGGCCGCGAGGTGAAGGGCACCCGCAACTATCCGGGCATCGCGGACAAGGCCGTGGACGGCATGATCACGGAGATCCTGAAAGCCGAATCCGACGAGGACTTCGTCGCCGCCGTCCGTGCGCTCGACCGGCTCCTGATCGCGGGCCGCTACGTCATCCCGCTCTATGACGCGCCGGGCCAGTGGATCGCCCGCTGGACGCGCATCGCGGCGCCGCCCCGGCCGTCGCTCAGCGGCTTCGAATTGCCCGCGACCTGGCTCGCCGGCCCCTGACCGTCAGGTCAGAAAGCGCGCGGCAAGTTCCAAACCCGCGAAAACCGCGATGGCGACGACCACGGCCAGTTCCACCCGTCTCTGCCAGAAGTAGAAGCCGACGCCCGTGAGGATCGCCACATACCGGCTCGCGGCCAGCGAGGCCGCCAGCAATCCCTCCGGCTGCAGCACGATGCGGGCGACGAGCGCCGCGATGAGCGCGGTCGCGATCGCGCGCACGAGCAGCATGATCTCGCCTTCCGGATTGACGCGCGCCGCAGCGACGGCGCCGAGCATGCGCCAGACATAGGTGACGGCGAAGCCCGCGATCAGGATGGCGACAAGGCCCGGCGCGCCCTGGGTCATAGCGGCTTTTTCCGGCGCGGGCGCCCGAGCGCATAGGCGAGGATTCCTCCGACTATGCCGCCCGCCAGGAGATCGAGCTTAGGGGCATAAAGCGCCGTCAGTGGACCGATGGCGGCGCCGAAGACGATGGCGAGGTAGTCGAAGCGGTAGCGGGCCGCGCCGAACAGCGAGAGCAGGAAGAAGGTGGGCGTGAAGAACACGAGCGCCGCGGCAAGCGTCTGGGGCAGCCCGTCGGCCAGATAGTAGCCGATCACGGTGAAGCCGCTCATGCCGGTCATGAGCGCAAGCCCGAGGCCGATCAGCCACGGCAGCCGGCGCGGCCGCTCGATGGCATGGAGTCCTTGATTGGCGATGACCCACATGGTGATGGCGATGAAGTGGGCAACGAGGAATTCCGGCCAGCGCGGCGCCCGCTCGAGCCGTGCCGCGCTCAGGACCAGCATGCACATGGGCATGAGCCGCACCGCCGTCAGCGACACGGCGAGGCCGGTCACGAGAATCCCGTTCCCCGCCGTCCATCCCGCGACGAAGACGACCTGCCCCGGCAGCGCCCAGATCAGGAGATTGGTGAGGAGTCCCGCCTCGAGGCTGAAGCCGAGGCTGTGGATGAAGGCGCCGAAGCCCAGGAACGAGCAGGCCATGACGAAGCCCGCGAGCGTGAAGGCGCCCCGCGCGCCGCTTGGAACCGCCGACCAGTCGTAGCGATCGGTAGCCGCTCCCCGCTCCGCGTCCTGTTCCCGGGCATCCACGCGATGCTCTCTAACAGCCGCCGGCCGTGGAGCGCCAGCGGTTGAACGCCGCCAGTCCTCCGCCTAAAGTCGCAACCGTTCGGTGCCAGTGCGAACTGGAGAATCGGGAACGCGGTTTAAATCCGCGACGTGCCCAGCGCTGTGAGGCGGACCGGGCGGGTAGAGGCCACTGGCCATTCGGCCGGGAAGGCGCCCGCCGGGGAGGATGCCAAGTCAGAAGACCGGCCGGACAGAAAGTCTGTGGCCTGCGTGGACGGCAGGCGCGCCCTTCAGCGATGCATCCAAGGGGTCAGCCGATGCACGATCCGTCCGCGCTTTTGTCCGATGTCCGTCCCTTCCCCCCCGGCCAGCGCAGTGCCGTCTACCGTGCGATCCGCGAGCGCCGCGACGTGCGCAGCCAGTTCCTTCCGGACCCGCTGCCGGACGATGTGCTGGCGCGGCTGCTGCTCGCCGCCCATCACGCGCCGTCGGTCGGCTTCATGCAGCCGTGGAATTTCATCGTGATCCGGGACGCGGAGAAGAAGCGCAAGGTGCGCCGCGCCTTCGACAAGGCGAACGATGAGGCGGCGGCGATGTTCAAGGGCGAGCGCCGCGCGCTCTACAGCGCCCTGAAGCTCGAAGGCATCGAGGAGGCGCCGGTCAACCTTTGCGTGACCTGCGACAGGAGCCGCGGCGGTTCCGTCGTGCTCGGCCGCACCCATGATCCGGCGATGGACCTCTACAGCACCGTCTGCGCGGTCCAGAACATCTGGCTCGCCGCCACAGCGGAGGGACTCGGCGTGGGCTGGGTCAGCATCTTCCGGAGGCAAGACCTGCAGGAGCTCCTGGGACTGCCGGAAGGCGTGGCGCCGGTCGCCTATCTCTGCATCGGCCGCATCGCCGAGCGCTATTTAAGGCCCGAACTGGAAGTGCGCGGCTGGCGCTCGCGCCTCGATCTTGCCGATCTCGTTTTCACCGAAAGCTGGAACGGCGAACTCGGCGCGTGCGCTTTCCGCGACGCGCTGAGGGCGGGTTTCCCGGAGGATCAGACGCAGCGCGCCTGAAGCTGCCAGGCTGATCCGGTGTGGCGCGTCGTGCCCGGCACCACCTGGCCCTTGGCGCGGTCCGGACAGGCGAAGTGCCGAACGGCCGAGATGGCGATCTGCTCGATGATCTTGCGGTCGCCTTCCTCGCCGCCGAGCGACCGGCCTTTTCCCGAAACCTTCACCTGATAGGCGTTCTGGGGCCGGCTGAAGGCGAAATCGACCATGTAGTGCTTGCCGTTGTAGTAGACGGGCTCCGAGTGCGAGACGTCAGGCTGCTGCGGCTGCGAGACGATGCGTGCCGCCGGCTTGTCGCAGGCCGCCAGCGGCAGGCTCGCCGCGAGAAGAAAGAGGACGCTTCGCAACATCGGTCGGCCGAATCCCTTGAGGTCCCGAAAGGTGGCGCATACTGCCCGCCGAGGCTTCACCCGGCAAGCAGCCCGTGCCATAGAGACGTAATACCGCAGCGAGTCCATCCCATGACCGTTTTCGATCCCGTACTCGGCCTCGGCCGACACGCCTCGGGCGTGGAGGAAAGCGCCATCGCCCGCATGGCCCAGAAGGCGCGCGACTTGCGCGGCCAGGGCCACGAGGTCGTGAGCCTGACCTTGGGAGAGCCCGACTTCGACACGCCCGCGCATATCCGCAAGGCGGCCCATGACGCCATCGAGGGGGGGTTCACCCACTACGCGCCCGTGGCGGGCTTTCCCGACCTCAAGGCCGCCATCGCGAAAAAACTCACTCGCGAGAACGGGCTGGACTACGGCGCAAGCGGGATCGTCCTCGCCAACGGCGCCAAGCAGGCAATCGCCAATGCCGCCTTCGCGCTCCTCGATCCGGGCGATGAGGTGATCCTGCTCGCGCCCTACTGGGTTTCCTACGAGGCGACGGTGCGCCTCGTAGGCGCGACGCCCGTCATGCTGCATGCCGGCGCGGACGAAAGCTTCAAGGTTCCCGCAGCCCGCATCGCCGCCGCTTTGAGCCCGCGCACGAAGCTCCTGATCCTCAATTCGCCGAACAATCCGACGGGCGCAGTCCACACGCGCGACGAGCTTGCGGCGATCGCCAAGGTAATTGCCGCTCACGAGCGGGCCTTCGTGCTGTCGGACGAGATCTACGAATACCTGACCTTCGAGGGCGACCCCTGCTCCTTCGGGTCGCTGCCGGGCATGCGCGACCGCACGATCACGATCAACGGCTTCTCCAAGGGCTTCGCGATGACCGGCTGGCGGCTCGGCTATGCCGCCGCCGCCGCGCCCGTGGCGGAAGCCATGGGGAAGATGCAGAGCACCATCTCGGCTGGCGCCAACGCCTTCGTGCAGCGCGCCGCGCTGGCGGCGATCGAGGGTGGACGGGCGGAGGTGGAGGAGATGCGCGATGTCTACCGCCGGCGGCGGGACATGGCGGTCAGCGCCCTCTCCGCCATGCCGGGAGTGAGGATCTCCTCGCCGCCTGGGACCTTCTACATCTTCCCGAACGTGTCGTCCCTGCTCGGAAGAACGGCCGGAAACCACACGATTGAGACCGCCGGCGAGCTTTGCGACTGGCTCCTGGCGGAACACCACGTCGCGACGGTGCCGGGGAGCGCCTTCGGGGATGCCGACTGCATCAGGCTGTCGGTCGCCGCGAGCGACGCCGAGATCGCCAAGGGGCTCGAAAGAATCGGCAACGCCTTTTCGCGGCTGGCGTGAGGCCCTAAAACGCCAGCCTTAGCCCGCCTCGGTTTCCTTCCGGAACGCCGGCGCGGATGGCCACTGCGCCAGCGCCGCGCCCATGGCGACCATCAAGGCACCGAGCACCTGCAGGCCCATGACGTTCGAGCCTATGACCGCCGCCATGAGGATGACGTAGAACGGCACCAGATTGCTGTGGACCGAGGCAACGGTCACGCCGATCCGCCCGCCGACCCAGAACCAGAGCACCGCCGACAGCCCGACCGCCAGCCCCAGGGCCACGACCAGCCCCAGCGTCCTCTCCGAAAGGTCGATCACGGGATCGAACAGGCCGGCAAAGGCGGCCATCCAGACAATGCCGCTCGTGAGCAGCGCGGCAATGAGCGTGCTGGCGGCAGTCTTGGCGATCACTGGCGTATCGGGCAGTCCGTCGACCAGGAGACGCGAATAGAGGACATAGAGAACCGTCGCGACGAACAGCGAAACCATGCCCAGAAGCGTGCTCTCCCCACCCTCGCGCAAGTCGGAAAGGCTGATGGTGACGCCTCCTCCCACCGCGAGCAGAAGCGCCAGGACCAGCATGGGAGTGAAGCGCTCCCGGCCGGCGAACCAGCCAAAGAACACGGAGAGGAGCGGCATGGACGACGCGATGATCGCCGCCGTCACGGCATCGGTGTGCTTCTGACCCCAGACAAGGAACAGCGACGATGCGCCGAGCGCCATGCCCGACCATACGACCCGTCGGTCGGCGCAGAGTCCGAGAAGCGCACGCCCCTGCCCCACCGCCAGCGCGGCGAGCGCGACGATCAACCCGGCGATGGCGAGGCGGACCGGTGTCAGGGAGAGCGGGTGCCAGGTCTTCAGGATTTCCGCCGAAAGTGGAAAGTTGGTCGCCCAGACGACCATGCCGAGCACGCCCACCGCGTTGCCCGCTATCCGGTTGGAAACCGCCATTCTCCTCCCTGCCGCTTGTTTCCGCGGAACCTAGCCGGCCCGCGCATGACTCGCACGACCGTTTGCGACATTCCCGCCATGTCCCGGTGTGCAGTGTCGTGGGGTTGCGCCAAGCCTCGCCCTTCGACAGGCTCAGGACGAGGCCATCAAACCCTCATGCTGAGCCTGTCGAAGCATGAGGACCAAGGCGGTATCCGACGTGACCCACCCTTGGTCCGGGATGCCGCCGGAACCGGAGAGAGCTGACATGAGCAAGGCTCCCATTTCCATCGATATCGTCTCCGACGTCGTGTGCCCCTGGTGCTTCATCGGCAAGCGGCGGCTGGAGAAGGCGATGCGCATGGCCGATGCGCCGGTCAGCGTCCGCTGGCACCCCTACCAGCTCGACCCGACGATCCCCGAAGAGGGCATCGACCGGAAGGTCTATCTCGAGCGCAAGTTCGGCGATGCCGATGCCATCGCCCGCATCCAGGCACCCGTCGTCGCGGCCGGCGAGGCGGAGGGCATTCCCTTCGCGATGGAGAGGATCACGCGCTCGCCCAACACGCTCGACGCCCATCGCCTTATCCGCTGGGCCGAGACCGAAGGCCGGCAGGACGCCTTGGTGGAGCGACTGTTCCAGGTCTACTTCATCGAGGCCCATGACCTCACCCGGGCTTCTGTGCTGGCCGACGCGGCGGCTGAGGCGGGCATGGACCGCGCGGCGGCCGAACGGCTTCTGGAGGGCGTCGAGGGCTTGGCCGAGGTCGAGACCGAGATCGAACGGGCGCGCCAGCTCGGCGTGACGGGCGTTCCGACCTTCCTCATCGGCGGGCGCTACGCGGTCGTGGGCGCGAGGGAGGCGGAGCTGCTCGCCGGCGCCATCGCCAAGGCAGCCGCCGAGGCGGCGTAGAAGTCCCCCTCGTCATGCCCGGCCTCCGAGCCGGGCATCCTTTGGTCTGTTTCGACAGGAAGAGGATTGCCGGGTCAGGCCCGGCCATGACGCGAGGTGAGCTACGCAGCCAGCCGCACCAGGTCGGAGAGGGTCCGGCGCACGCCCTTGAGCCGGTCGTCGGCCTCCGGCCAGTCGCGCATGATGACGATCTTCATGTCGGGTCTGAGCTTGGCGCGGCTCCCCTGCTCGGTGATCCAGCCGACGAGCTTTTCGGGGTTCGGGAACAGGCCGTTCTTCAAGCCGATGACCGCGCCCTTCGGCCCGGAATCGATGCTCGCCACGTTGGCGCGCCGGCAGAGAAGCTTGATGCGCACCACGTCCAGCAGGTTGTTCACATCCTCCGGTACCGGTCCGAAGCGGTCGCGAAGCTCTGCTTGGAAAGCGTCGATCTCCTGCTCCTCCTTGAGATCGGCGAGCCGGCGGTAGAGGCCCATGCGGAGCTGGAGGTCCGGCACGAAGCTTTCAGGGATCATGACCGACGTGCCGATGCTGATCTGCGGCGACCACGCCTCCTCCGTCTCCGTCGTCGCACTTCCCGTGCGAAGCTGCGCCACCGCCTCCTCGAGCATCGCCTGGTAGAGCTCGAAACCGACTTCGCGGATATGGCCGGACTGCTCTTCGCCCAAGAGATTGCCGGCGCCCCGGATGTCGAGGTCGTGGCTTGCGAGCGAGAAGCCGGCGCCGAGCGAGTCGAGCGACTGGAGCACCTTCAGCCGCTTCTCGGCCGTGGGCGTCAGGATACGGTTCGCAGGAACGGTGAAGAGCGCATAGGCCCTGAGCTTCGAGCGGCCCACGCGGCCGCGGAGCTGGTAGAGCTGCGCCAGCCCGAACTTGTCGGCCCGGTCCACGATGAGCGTGTTGGCGGTCGGGATGTCGAGCCCCGATTCCACGATCGTCGTCGAGACGAGCACGTCGAACTGGCGCTCATAGAAGGCGCTCATGATGTCCTCAAGTTCGGTCGGCGGAAGCTGGCCGTGGCCGACGCGGAATTTCACCTCCGGCACGCGCGTCTCCAGGAACTCGGTGATGCGCGGGAGATCGGAGATGCGCGGCACCACGTAGAAGCTCTGGCCGCCGCGGAAGTGCTCGCGCAGCAGCATCTCCCGGATGACCACCGGATCGAAAGGCGAGATGAAGGTCCTGACCGCCAGCCGGTCGAGCGGCGGCGTGGCGATGATCGAGAGCTCGCGCACGCCCGAGAGCGCCAATTGCAGGGTGCGGGGGATGGGCGTCGCCGTGAGCGTGAGCACATGCACTTCCGCCCGTAGCTCCTTCAGCCGCTCCTTGTGCTTGACGCCGAAATGCTGCTCCTCGTCGATGATGAGGAGCCCGAGATCGCGGAACTTGACGCTGCTGGCGAGCAGCGCATGGGTGCCGATGACGATGTCGACCTGCCCGCTCGTAAGGCCGTCGCGCACTTCCTGCGCCTCCTTGCGTCCGACGAGCCGCGAAAGCTGGCCGATGCGAACAGGAAGCCCCCGGAAACGCTCCGAGAAGGTCGCGAAATGCTGCCGCGCCAGAAGCGTCGTCGGCGTGACGACCGCCACCTGCTTGCCGGCCATGGCGGCGATGAAAGCGGCCCGGAGCGCCACCTCGGTCTTGCCGAAGCCCACATCGCCGCAGATGAGCCGGTCCATGGGACGGCCGGACTGGAGGTCTTCCAGCACCGCCTCGACGGCGACGAGCTGGTCGTCCGTCTCCTCGAACGGAAAGCGGGCGCAGAACTCGTCATAGAGCCCTTCGGTCGGCGCGATGACCTCGCCCTGCTTCAGCGCCCGCTCGGCCGCCGTCTTGATGAGCTGGTTGGCGATCTCGCGCACGCGCTGCTTGAGGCGTGCCTTGCGCGCTTGCCAGGCCACGCCGCCGAGCTTGTCGAGCTGGGCGCCCGCCTCGTCGGAGCCGTAGCGGCTGACGAGCTCGATATTCTCCACGGGAAGGAACAGCCGGTCGCCGCCGGCATAGGTGAGGAAGAGACAGTCGTGCGGCGCGCCCTGAACCTCGATGCTCTTCAGCCCCTCGAAGCGGCCTATGCCGTGGTTCGCATGCACCACCAGGTCGCCCGGTGAAAAGCTCGCAAGCTCCGCCACCAGATCGGTGATCTTGCGCGCCTTGCGCACGCGGCGGACGAGCCGGTCGCCAAGAATGTCCTGCTCGGCGATGGCCGCGAGCCCGTCCGTCTCGAACCCCGTCTCGAAGCGGAGCACGATGGTGCTCACGATGTCCCGCGGGCGCGACAGGGCTTCCGCCCACGTCGCTGCCGACGCGATCGGTTGCACGTCGTGGTCCTTGAGGATCACCTCCAGCCGCTCGCGCGAACCCTCGCTCCAGGCGGCAATGATGGGACGCAGTCCCCGGGCCTTCAGCGCCTCCAGATGCGCGCGCACGGAGTCATAGAGGCTGCCCCCACCGTCCGCCGACCGCTCGGCGGCGAAGGTGCGGCCCTGCCGGCCGCCCGCATCCATGACCTTCTGGCCCGGCACCGGCGGGACCTCGAATGGCGTGAGCGCCAGGACCGCATGCTCGCCGAGCCGCGCCGTCCACTCCTCCGGCCTGAGATAGAGCGCCTCGGTCGGCAGCGGCTTGTAGGGCGGAGCGCCGAAAGTTTCCTGGCCGAGCGCCGTCTTTCGCGCCTCGAAGAATTCTTCGATCTGCTCCTGCCGGCTGCCGGCCGCCTCGTCGAGCGATGGGTCCAGGGTTATTGCCGAAGGGACCGCATGGTCGAAAAGCGTCTCCAGCCGCTCGTGGAACAGCGGCAGCCAGTGCTCCATGCCTGCGTAGCGCCGGCCGCCGGTGACCGATTCATAAAGCGGATCGTCATGGCCGATGCCGCCGAAGGCCGCCGCGTAGCCCGTGCGGAAGCGCCCGATGCTGTCGGGCGTGAGCAGCACCTCGCTGGCCGGGTCGAGCTGCAGGGACTTGAGTTGTCCCGTGGAGCGCTGCGTTTCGGGATCGAAGGCGCGGATGGCTTCGAGCGTGTCGCCGAAGAAGTCGAACCGCACCGGTGAGGCCGCGCCGGGCGGATAGATGTCGATGAGGCCGCCGCGCACCGCGTAGTCGCCGGGATCGACCACCGTGCCGGTGCGGGAAAACCCGTTCTCGGCGAGGAAGCCGAGGATGGTTTCAGTCTCGATGCGCTGGCCGGGCCTGGCGGCGAAGCTCGACCGGGCGATGACCGCGCGCGTCGGCGTGCGCTGAAGCGCGGCGTTGACCGTCGTGAGCACGACCGTCGGGCCGTCGGGCTTGTCCTGAAGGCGCGCCAGAGTGGCCAGACGCTCCGCGACCACGCCTGCCGCGGGAGACACCCGGTCGTAAGGCAGGCAGTCCCAGGCCGGGAACCTGAGCACCGCGACGTCCGGCGCGAAGAAGGCCAGGAACTCCGCCAGCGCCGTCATCCGCTGCTCGTCGCGCGCCACATGCACGATGCGCTCCGGAGCGACGAGGCGCGCCGCGTCCGCAAGCACGAGCGCGTCCACGCCTTCGGGCGCGCCGGAGACGACCGTGCGGCCAGGCCTGGCAAGGGCCTCCTTGAGGGCGGTGGGCTGGAGCATAGCTAGCTGCGTGATGTGAAGTCGTCGGGCGCGAAGCGCAAGGCCCTGATGGCCGCAAGAATGGGGCCGTCATAGGGCGGCGGCGCCTCAAGGCCGGCCAGGATCCAGTCCTGGAGGTCCGGGTCCGGCGCTTCCAGCAGCCGCTCGAACTCGGTGAGCGTTTCGGGCGCCATGCTTCCGAGCTCGCTCCGGGCGAAGCGGTCGAGCAACAGGTCGAGCTCGCGGATTCCGCGATGGCCGGCCCGCCAGAGGGCGCGCCGCTGCCGTGCGTCGAGAGTGTCAGCCGAATCTGCCAAGATCGCCGGAATCCAGAGGAAAACGGGGCCGCCGCCAGCGCTTGCTATGGCACATGATGTGGTAGAGAGGAAGGCCATGCGGCCGGCCGTCCTCAATCCCTTGTTCGCGAGCGCCTCGGGCCTCAAGGGCGTGGGGCCGAAGGTCGATGGCGCGCTCGCCAAGCTCCTCGGCCGCGAGCCAGGCCAGCCGGCCCGCATCCTCGATCTCATGCTTCATATGCCCACCGGCCTGATCGACCGCCGCCACCGGCCGACGATCGCCGAGCTGCCGGAGACAGGCATCGTGACGGTCGAGATCACGGTCGAGCGGCACAAGCCCTCGCGCAACCCGCGCGCGCCCTATCGCGTGGAGTGCTTCGACGACACGGGATCGCTGACGCTCACCTATTTCCATAGCCACGGCGACTACCTTCGCCGGCTGCTCCCGCCCGGCGAGAGGCGGATCGTCTCCGGCAAGGTCGAGTGGTACGGCGGTCTCCCCCAGATCGTGCATCCGGACCACGTGGTGGATGCGGAATCCTTCGCGAAGCTGCCGATGCTGGAGCCGGTCTATCCTCTAGGCGCCGGGGTGACGCCCAAAACTCTCCAGCGCGCGGTTCTCGACTCCCTGGACCGCCTGCCGACCCTGCCGGAATGGCAGGACGAAGCATGGCTGCGATCGAACGGCTGGCCATCCTTTTCCGACGCGCTCGCCGTGCTGCACCGGCCGCGCGAAGCCGCCGACGTCGAGCCCGGCTCGCCGGCCCGTTTCCGCCTCGCCTATGACGAGCTGCTGGCCAACCAGCTGGCGCTGGCGCTTGTGCGCCGCCGGCTGAAAGGCACGGCCGGACGGGCGCTCAAAGGAGACGGAAAGCTCAGGAAGAAGCTCGTGGACGCCCTGCCCTACAGCCTCACGGCATCGCAGCGCGCGGCCATCGAGGAGATCCTGCGCGACATGGCGGCCCCTCAGCGGATGATGCGCCTGCTGCAGGGCGATGTCGGCGCCGGCAAGACGGTCGTGGCGTTGATGGCGCTTGCCTCCGCCGTCGAGGCGGGCACGCAGGGCGCGCTTCTGGCGCCGACCGACCTGCTGGCCCGTCAGCATCATGCAGCCCTGTCACGGCTCGCGGAGGCCGCGGGGCTGAAGCTCGCCCTTCTGACGGGCCGCGAGACCGGGCGCAGCCGCAGCGATCTGCTGCAAAGACTTGCGGAAGGCGACATCGACATCCTCATCGGCACGCATGCGATCTTCCAGGAGGCCGTGGACTACCGCGACCTCGGCCTTGTGGTGATCGACGAGCAGCACCGCTTCGGCGTGCACCAGCGGCTGGCGCTCCAGGCCAAGTCGCCGCGCGGCAGCGATCTCCTGGTGATGACGGCCACCCCCATCCCCCGAACGCTGGCGCTGACGCTTTATGGCGACATGGACGTCTCGAAGCTCACCGAGAAGCCCGCCGGCCGCCAGCCGATCGACACCCGCGTCATGCCGGCCGAGCGCATCGCGGAGGTGATCGACGGCCTGCGGCGCGCCATCGCCGGCGGAGCCCGCGTCTACTGGGTCTGCCCCCTGGTCGAGGCGAACGAGGCCCTGGACCTCGCCGCGGCCGAGGCGCGTCATGCCGAGCTCGAGAAGGCTTTTCCGGACCGTGTCGGCCTCGTGCACGGCCGGCTCCGGGGCACGACCCGCGACGACGCCATGGCGCGCTTCCAGACCGGCGCGATCGACATCCTGATCGCCACCACCGTGATCGAGGTGGGCGTCGACGTGCCGGAAGCGACCGTCATGGTGATCGAGAACGCGGAGCGTTTCGGCTTGGCCCAGCTCCATCAGCTCAGGGGCCGGGTGGGCCGCGGCAGCGGAAAGTCGAGCTGCCTGCTTCTCTACCAGGGGCACCTCGGCGAGACCGCGCGCGCGCGCCTTTCGATCCTCCGCGACAGCGAGGACGGCTTCCTGATCGCCGAGGAGGATCTGAGGCTCAGGGGGTCAGGAGAGGTGCTGGGCACCAGGCAGGCCGGCATGCCGGAGTTCCGCCTGGCCGATCTATCGCTGCACGCCGATCTGCTGGCCGCCGCCCGCGACGATGCCGGCCTCGTGCTGGCGCGCGATACGAAGCTCAAGGGCCCGCGCGGCGCGGCGCTCAGGACGCTTCTGTATCTGTTCGAACGGGACGAGGCGGTGCGGCTTCTGGCGGCGGGCTAGCCTTGCGCGCCGCCTCCTCGATCATGGCCAGCGCCTCCTTGGGATCGACGGGCTTGCCTTCGCCTTGCGCCTTGGTCACGAGGCCGGCCGAGATGACGATCTTGGCACCCTCCTCGACCGAGATGGTGAGAAGCTGCAGATCCTCTTCCGGCAGGAAGAGGAGGAAGCCGGAGGTCGGATTGGGGGTCGTCGGCATGAAAACCGCCCAGAGCTTCCGTCCGGACGGCAGGCCGATCTCGCCGCTGTCGAGCTCGCGCGAGACGAAGGCGATGGCGTACATGCCCCTGTGCGGCCACTCGATGAGCGCCACCTGCCGGAAGCTGCCGCTGCTTTGCGAGACAGCCGTCTCGAAGATCTGCTTGACCGCCTTGTAGATGCTGCGCACCACCGGCATTCGGCCGAGGAAATACTCCCAGTAGGAGATGATCGTGCGGCCGACCAGGTTGGCGGCCAGCGCACCGACGAGCGTGATGCCGATCAGCGCCACGACGAGCCCGACCCCCGGCACCGAGAACGGCAGGTAGTGGTCCGGATTGTAGCGGTAGGGGATGAGTGGCTTCAGCCAGCCGTCGAACAGCGAGACGAACCACCAGACGAGCCAGATCGTGATGGCGATCGGTGCCGACACCGCGAGCCCGGCGAGGAAATAGGTCCGGAGACGCCCGCCGACCTTCATGCGCCGCCTTCCCTCTTCCGGCCGCTTCCCATGCCACCGATCATGCAGGGCGCGGCCGGCCGGTGCAATGCGACCAGGTGGTCAGCTCGTGGCCGGTCCGAAGAAGCAGGAAGCGCCGGCGGATTTCAGCCGCTGGCAGAGCTTCTGGGCCGCCGCGCGGCTGTCGAGCCCATGCACGCGCAGGCGGTAGTAGATGCCCTTGCTGCCGAGGTCGGCCTTGACCACCGCCGCGTCCTGGCTTCCGAGCAGTCGGGCATGCCGCTCGGAGAGCTTCTTCCAGACGTTCCAGGCGGCATCCGCCTCGCGCTGCGAGGAGAGCTGCACCATCCAGCCATGAAGCTTCGAGGCGTCCACCGCTCCGGTGTCCTCGGCTTCCTGCGCATTGGCGGATGCGGGCTCGATCTGTTCCTCTGCGGCAGGCTGCGGCTCGACGCGCGCAACCACGTGCCCGGTCGTCTCCGGAGCCGCCGTGTCCTCTTCCGTGGCGGCATCAGCCACCTCGCCGGTCGTCTCGGTCGGCGCGTCGACGCTTTCCTCAGCCACTTCGGATGTGGCCGTAAGCTGCTCGTTCACGCCGAGCATGCTGGGGGGCGGGCTTTCGGGCGCGGGCAACGTCGCCTTGCGCACCACGATGTCGTTTCCGATCCCCTGCAGGGAGCCCGTGATCATGGTATCCGGCGAGGGTTTCGTCAGCGCCGCCGTCTGGACCTGCGGGGTTTCGCCGTTGGCGAGTGCGGCGAGCTTCACGCGCGCTGCCTGGAAATTGGGGCTCGCGGTAAGCGCGTCGTTGAGCGCCGCCTGCGCCAGCTCCGGACGCTGCAGCTCCTCATAGGTCAGCGCCTTGCCGTAATAGATGAGATGCGGCTCGCGATGCTTGTGCTTCAGCGCCTGCTCGTAGTCGTTCAGCGCGAACAGATACTGGCCGCTGCGCCGCAGCACCTCAGCGCGGCTGTAATAGGCCTGGGCGAAGTCGATATCGAGGAAAAGCGCGCTCGTGAAATCCTCGATGGCGAGCGCCGGCTGGTCGAGCTTCTGGTACGAAAGCCCGCGGTTGTAGAGCGCCACGGCCCGGAGCTTGGCGGTGAGGGCGTCGACCCGCATCGCTGCGCTGTAGTCGTCGATGGCGGCCTGATGGTCACCCAGATTCTGGTGCGCGAGCGCCCGGTTGAGAAGCGCGTTCGCCAGGAGTTCCGGCGGAAGCTTGCGGGACTCGATGCCCTGCGTGAAGCCTGCGATGGCATCGCGGGACTGGCCCGCCACGAGGGACTGATACGCCCTGTCCACCGCCTGCACTTCGACCGACTTTTCCGCGCCAGTTGCGCCGGCCGCAGCCGCGCTTGCGGCAAGCCACACGACACACGCAGACGCTATCCATACTGACCGGGTTCTCATGGACCCGATCTTGGGGGGGTAAGGTTAAAGCTTGCCTAAAGTTGTCCGCTATGCCGCCACCCCAGCGATTCGGCCGGTCGCGGCAGCTATTCCACGGTCACGGATTTCGCCAGATTGCGCGGCTGGTCGACGTCGGTGCCCATGAACACGGCGGCATGGTAGGCCAGAAGCTGCACCGGCAGCGCGAACAAGAGCGGGCTCACGAAGGGGTGGGCCACCGGCACGGAGATGAAATCCATGTCGTCGCCGTGGAGCCCCCTGGAATCATCGCTGATGAGCACGATCCGGCCGCCGCGCGCCGCCACCTCCTCCATGTTGGAGACGGTCTTCTCATAGAGATCGTCCTTCGGCGCGATGACGACGACCGGCACGTTTTCGTCGATCAGCGCGATGGGGCCGTGCTTAAGCTCGCCCGCCGCATAGCCCTCGGCGTGGATATAGGAGATTTCCTTGAGCTTGAGGGCACCCTCGAGCGCTACGGGATAGTTGATGCCGCGCCCGAGATAGAGCACGTCGCGCGCGCCGGCGATTTTCCGCGCGATCTCGGCGATGTGCTTCTCCTGGTGCAGCGACGCCGCGAGGTGCCGAGGGACCTGCACCAGGGCGCTCACATATTCGCGCTCCTGCTCCGCCGTCAGGACGCCGCGCGCGCGGGCCGCCGCGACCGCGAGGCAGGCGAGCAGCGTGAGCTGGCAGGTGAATGCCTTCGTGGAGGCGACGCCGATCTCGGGACCGGCGAAGGTGCGCAGCACGCAGTCGCTTTCGCGCGCGATGGTGGAACCCGGCACGTTCACGATGGCCGCGACCTTCTGGCCCTGCGAGCGGCAGTAGCGCAGCGAGGCCAGCGTGTCGGCCGTCTCGCCCGACTGGGAGACCACTATGGAAAGGCCGCCCTTCGTGAGCGGCGCCTCGCGGTAGCGGAACTCCGAGGCGACGTCGATCTCGACCGGCAGCCGGGCAATGCGCTCGAACCAGTATTTTCCCACGAGCCCCGCATAATACGCCGTGCCGCAGGCCGTGATCGTCAGCCGGTCGAGGTTCTTGAAATCGAGCTTCGCCTCCTCCGGTAGCCGCACCTTGAGTTCCGACAAGTCGACATATTCGGCGAGCGTGTGGCCGATCACCTCGGGCTGCTCGGCGATCTCCTTCGCCATGAAGTGACGGTAGCCGCCCTTCTCCGCCATGAAGGCGGAAGCTTGCGTGAAGTTGAGCGGACGCACCACGGGCTGGTCGGCGGCATCGAAGAGTTCGAAGCTGTTGCGGGTCAGCGCCACCCAGTCGCCGTCCTCCAGATAGGTCACGCGGTTCGTGAAGGGCGCCAGCGCCATGGCGTCCGAGCAGAGGAACATCTCTCCATCGCCATGCCCGACCGCCAGCGGACTGCCGCGGCGGGCGCCGATCAGAAGATCCTCCTCGCCCTCGAACAGCATGGCAAAGGCGAAGGCGCCCTTGAGCCGCTTGAGCGTGCCGCGCACCGCCTCGCGCGGGCTCTCCCCGCGCTTCATCGCCTGATCCAGGAGATGCGCCACGATCTCGGTGTCGGTCTGGGACGAGAAGCTCACGCCCTCGGCGATAAGCTCGTCGCGTAGCTCGCGGTAGTTCTCGATGATGCCGTTGTGGACGATGGCGACCCGCCCTGCGAAGTGCGGATGCGCATTCACCTCGTTCGGCACGCCATGCGTCGCCCAGCGGGTGTGGCCGATGCCGGTCGTGCCCTTGAAGGCATGGCCGTTGAGCTTGCTCTTGAGCGCGCCGAGCTTGCCCGGCGCCCGTTCGCGCTGGAGCTTTCCGCCCTCCATGACGGCGATGCCGGCGGAATCGTATCCGCGGTACTCGAGCCGCGCGAGCGCGTCGAGGATATGGTTGGCGACAGGCTCCTTGCCGAGAATGCCGACGATTCCGCACATGGCTCGACCCTCACTTGCCCTTTCCGGCCGCTTTGCGGCGCTGCTGGCGGGCCGCCCGCAGGCGCGCCGCCCAGCCTTCCTTGATCTCCTGCTGACCCCGGCCGACCGCAAGCGCATCGGCCGGCACGTCGCGGCCGATGACGCTGCCAGATCCGATATAGGCGCCGTCGCCGATTTTAACCGGCGCCACCAGCGCGCTGTTCGAGCCGATGAAGGCGCCCGCCCCGATGTCGGTGTGGTGCTTGTCGAAGCCGTCATAGTTGCAGGTGATGGTCCCTGCCCCGACATTGGCGCCCGCACCGACGCGGGCATCGCCGAGATAGGTCAGGTGGTTGGCCTTGGCGCCCCGCTCCAGGACCGCGTTCTTGACCTCGACGAAATTCCCGACATGGACGTTCTCCTCCAGCCGCGCGCCCGGCCGGAGCCTGGCGAACGGCCCGACGATCGCGCCGGCAGCAACGCGCGCGCCCTCCAGATGGCTGAAGGCCCGGATGGTCGCGCCGTCGGCGATCTCCACCCCGGCGCCGATAATGACATTGGGCTCGATCACGACGTCGCGGCCGATCTTCGTGTCGGCGCTCAGGAAAACGGTCTCGGGCGCAATGAGCGTTGCGCCGCCGGCAAGCGCCGCCATGCGGTAGCGGGCCTGCAGCAGCCGCTCGATCTCCGCCAGCTCGGCGCGCGAGTTGACGCCCCGGACGTCGTCCTCGGGACAGGTGACGAGGCGGGGCGCGACGCCCTCCCCGACCGCAAGCCCGATCAGGTCCGTGAGATAGTACTCGCCCTTGGCATTGTCCGCCCCCACGCGCGGCAGAAGCCGCCAGAGAAGCTCCGAGCTTGAGGCGAGGATGCCGGAGTTGCAGAGCCGGATCGCGCGTTCCTCGGGGGACGCATCGAGCTCCTCCCGGATGCCGGTGAGCCGGCCGGAGGCGTCCTGCAGCAGGCGCCCGTAGCCCTTGGGGTTTGCCGCCTCGAAGCCGAGCACCGCGAGCCCGCCCTGGCGCCCCGCCTCCACCATCTCGGCCAGCGTCTCGGTGCGGATGAGCGGCACGTCGCCATAGAGGATGAGAGTGATGCCCGATGCGCCCTTGGCGGCCCCGCGCGCGGCGAGAACGGCGTGGGCGGTGCCCTTGCGTTCGGTCTGGATGGCGAGCCGCGCTTCGGGGATGGCGGCGCGCGCCTCCTCCCCCACCTTCTCCATGCCGGGGCCCGTCACGACCACGGTTCTGGCCGGCGACAGGGGTTTCAAGGCGCCGAGCGCATGGGCGAGCAGGCTGCGCCCGCCGGCCCGGTGCAGCACCTTCGGAAGGTCCGATTTCATCCGCGTGCCGAGGCCCGCGGCCAGGACAATGGCTGAGATGTCGCTCATGAAGCCCGCTGTCGCCTCGAAGAGGGGAATGCACAGTGCATGCCAATCGTGACCATTTTGTTGTCTCCGGGGTGCACTACCACGCTTCGGCGCCGAGGTTGACCGGCTTCGTTCCGCTCCCTATGGTCCGCTCGCCGAGACGGCCCTCCGACTCTCGCATTTCCCGGGTTTCGGCAAGCCCCTGCGCCGGAGAGCCGACGGGAGCCCGTAGCTCAGCCGGTAGAGCAACTGACTTTTAATCAGTAGGTCCAGGGTTCGAATCCCTGCGGGCTCACCATATTAGTAAAATAAATTCAATGAGTTACAAGAGGGCGTGAAAGACCTCTTCCGACCTCCAGGCTCTCATATCCGCGCCGTGTCCGCGATTTGAAGATCAGCCATTAGGCTGCGCGAGTAGTCGCTCCTGGCCCACTGTTCCTGCCTCGATTTCATGGGAGGGCGTGTGATGAAGATGAAGTTCAAAACCCCACGCTATCCGCGGAAGTTTCGCAACATCCTCGGTCCCGACCTTGATCCACGCTACAGCGTGCTGAGGGAGCACTACAAAAGCATTTTCGATTATAAGCTCGGCAACCAGAACCTCTGGGGAACGGAGACCTTCCTTGGAGACTGGGATGGCGAGTTCCTATTGGTCGCGAAAGACTTTTATCCAACGTGCTACATTGAGGAGGCGAGAGAGAGCGGCGAACGGCACCCCTACCGACACAATGAGAGTGCAGACACCAACGAGAACCTGAGGACTATCCTTCAACACTTTGGCCGCTATCCGACCGACACGACCAACACCGACTGCAATTTTCTCTATATTTCCGCGTGCTTCCTTCTACGAACAGACGGCAAAAAGCGCGGCCACCTTCGACATGAAGCAAAGGCCCTAGCCGTTTCAGCGCCTGTGGTCGCATTCACGATGCACGCGATGTGCAGGCTTCGATGCGTAGTGGCGATGGGAAATGAAGCCCAGCGCGCATTGGCCAAGCCGTCCCTTGCGCAAATAGTCGACGCACGAAAGCTAAAAATTGTCCACGTGTGCCACCCCTCCGTTGGCCTAGACCTTGAGAAGTGGAAGGTGGCCTTTTCGCACCGGCGCAGGCCAGCGTCTTAGTAATCTAGCTGAACAGCCAGCCTATCACCGTCACGGTTCGACGCTCTGACATCTCCATCGCGATTATTTCGCGACCAATAGCTGCCCGCCGCAATAGCATCGGTCTGGTTGCTAGAGTTCAGTACCCTGTCTTACTTTAGCCTTTCCCAGCACCGACACAGGCACACGCCATGTCCGCATTGCTCAAAGTGCCCGACAATCTGAGCGCCGTTAGCTTTGTCGAAGCGCGGTGGAAGGAAGCAGAGCCGAAGATCATAGACGGCGAGAACGCCTTCTACGAAGTGGAAAGCGCCCG
This sequence comes from Parvibaculaceae bacterium, assembly GCA_050181295.1. GTDB lineage: Bacteria > Pseudomonadota > Alphaproteobacteria > Rhizobiales > Aestuariivirgaceae > JBFXDI01. The sequence goes on from JBFXDI010000007.1 coordinate 53,795, forward strand.
GCAATACCTTGAGACGTGCGAAGCGCAAATCCGCAACCGTCAGCTTGATCCAGCTTATGACTGGGAATTTGACCTAGGCCGCGCAAAAACCTCGCACGGGGCGAAGCTCCTATGGGTGGAGACTATTCGCCAGCAACGAACGGAGTCCGTCGACCGGTGGAAGGAAGTCTGCACCGAGCTTACCCGCATCACCGAAGGCATGATCCATTCCGGCTTGCGAATGATGTTCCTAGCGCATGGTGCCGTTGGGTTGAGCGCGTTCGGTGCACTAGCCAGCGCGACGCCGGGAGAACCGGCCTATGTCGCCGCCATCATTGCCGCGATTGGCGCACTTGCCGGCTTTACGCTGGCCGCAGCCTCCAATCTGATCCTAGTCGTCGGCCTAAGCCGAATTGCCGGCCGAGTCCGGAACAGGATCAGCGCCACAATGAAAATGAGAACATTCTCAGCGCTGGCCCACTACTTCGTCAGGGAGACAGATCGCATTTCTCACTCCGCCGATCCGCTGGCTTATCTCTCGATTTTCGCGTTGCCCGTTTACGGCGCCGCCGCGCTGGTCGCGTTGCTTTCAGGATGAGCGCGCCTATGCTCATGCGCATCAACAGGTCCAAGACTCGATCCTCGCGAACTTACCAGACTGATAAAACTGGATAAAATTGCTGGCAACCCTTGAAGGGCGTGTTTCCGTTCAAGCACCAGCCGGATAACCGGCAGGCCGCCCGCCCCCAACACACTCGGACTATACTCAAGATTGACGCCGGATATTAACGGAGTCTGAGAGAACTGCGGGTAAAGCTCCCTTCCGATCTCAATCGGTGGGTGGGACCGCCTGATGCAGCTCTTTCCGGGTCGGACGGCCTATCTCCTGGTTCTTGCGGTCGCGCTGGTGGACGCCATATGGCTCCTCGCCTCGCCCATCGCGCTCCCGTCGTATCAGCTGTTCGGCCCACTCACGCATTGCGTCCTGTTCGCAACCGCGGCGCTCGTCATCGCCCGGATGGCCGCTTCGGCCGGCGCCGTCCAGGTGCCCCTGATCCGGGTGGGGTACTTTCTCCAGGGCCTGATCTTTCTCCAGATCGCCTGGATCGCGATGCGGGTGCTCAACCACCTCAGCATGTCGATCCCCCTTCCCTACGCGGACGACCTGCTCGTTCGCTGGGACGAGGCGATCGGGGCAAGCTGGCACGCCTATTTCAGGTTCGTGCAGAACCACGACACCCTGCGCAGCCTGATGGACCACACCTACACGTCGCTGACGCTCTTCAGCTTCGTCTCGTTCTTCATCCTCATCCTGCAGAAGGACCTGAGGCGCGCCCGCTATTTCCTCGAGACGTTCCTCGTCACGGCCCTGGTCTGCACCGCGATCGGCATGTTCTTCCCCGCCGAGGCGGCGGTCGCCACCTACTTCGACGGAATGAAGGCGCTGACGAACTTTCCGAGCCTGCCCGGCGTCTACCATCTCGAGCACCTGGAGCGGCTGCGCGCCGGCGCGGAGCACGCGCTCGACC
>JBFXDI010000008.1:0-54446 GCA_050181295.1 Parvibaculaceae bacterium
AGATCGACTGACGCTTCGCAACGTTGCCCCTTGTGAGGTCGTCGCTCTGGGACGGTCTGGGGACTGACGTCTTCACTGACGATTGCCCGGACGGGATGCCTACGAGGGCACTGAACGCAACGGCGTCTCAGCCAGCTGGGTGGATGTGGCGGGAGTTTCCGGTGGTCGCGCCGTGACCGGTGTCTTGCGTTTGAGGTCATCTCTCTCGTGCAAAACGCCCCTTTGACGACCAACGGCGGTCGGAAGCCGATGGGGCGGTCCTGAAGACCGCCCATCGTTGCCTCCACGGAATTCTCGCCTGAAGTCCACGAATAACACGGCCGCCTCTTCTGCCGTTGGCTTGTGCCATCCCAGCGAAGTCCAGAAATACATCGAAGGGCTTCCAAGTATAGCGTTCATACACACTGCAAACGGTGGTATGCAGTCTGTATGGATATACTTTGGAGTCGAAGATGAAGCCGTTTGTGGCCTACTATCGGGTTTCCACCGAACGCCAAGGCAAGTCCGGTCTCGGCATCGAGGCGCAGCGGGCTGCGGTTGCGAGGTTTGCCGAACCCGAGGAGTTGGAGCGGGTCGCGGAGTTCATCGAGGTTGAAACCGGGAAGGGATCCGACGCACTCGATCGACGGCCTCAGCTCGCCGCGGCGCTCGCAAAGGCCAAACAACTCAAATGCCCGGTGGTGGTGGCGAAGCTTGATCGCCTCTCGCGCGACGTAGCCTTTATCGCGAACCTGATGGCCCAGCGCGTGCCGTTCGTCGTGGCGGAGCTCGGCGTCGATGCGGACCCCTTCATGCTCCACCTCTATGCGGCGCTGGCTGAGAAGGAGCGCAGGTTGATCTCGCAACGGACGACAGCTGCACTGGCTGCGAAGAAGGCTCAGGGAGTGGCGCTGGGCAACCGCAGCAACATCGACGTTGCGGGGGCAATCGGCCGGCAGTCAGCCAAGGACAAGGCCAGTGCCTTCGCCGCCAACGTCATGCCGGTCGTCTCATCGATAGAGGCTGCTGGCGTTACAACCCTCGCAGGGATCGCAGATGCTTTGAACGGCCGAGGCGTTCGAACCGCGAGGGGCGGGCGATGGCACGTGTCGACGGTGATGAACCTGCTGAAGCGGGCGGGATCTGCTTTGTAACGCGGGGCCTAGCCCTTCGGTCAACGTCCCACCGAAAACAATTGAGGGCCCGTTACCGCTTTTCTTCTGGCCAGCACCCGCTTGATACGGTCGACCACAATCTGCGGGTCATAGGGCCGAGCAAGGAGCGGTCCGCTCTCGCATAGGTCAGCCGCAGCGTTAGCGGAGCTTTCAACACCTCCTGCGAGGATGACCTTTACGCCGGGATGCTCTGCTCGCACCTGCCTTACCGTGGCAAAGCCGTTGCCTCCCTCGAGATCAAAATCACACAGCAGCACATCCACCACTAGTTCCGAGTGGTTTAGGATGGTGGTCACCTCGCTTCCATCCGCAGCCTCGATGACTCGATATCCGCAATCGCGCAGATACTCGGCAAGCCCCATACGGACAAGTACATCACTGTCGGCAACCATGATCGTGGCCTCAGTGTTGTTTCCCGGTCTTATTCTGGTGCTCATGCTCGTCTCCTAATACACTGCGAACCTCAACAATCAGGCGTTCCACGTTGTATGGCTTTTGGACAAACGCATCAGCGACGGCTAACGTTGCGGGCTGCAGAAATTCTGCGGAACCAATAATAATGCGAAGGCTTGGCCAGCGCTCTCGAATGAGCGCGGAAAGCCGAAGGCCGTCCATCCCTCCCGGCATCCTGACATCGGTGAAAACCAAGTCGATTTCCGCCGCGGTTTCCAAGATGGAGATGGCCTCGTGAGCATTTTTGGCTTCTATCGCACGCATCCCCGCGAGACGGAGCTCTTCACAAACCATCCAGCGAATAAGAACTTCGTCTTCGACAACAAGAACCGTTCTTGGTTTCGGCGACTCATTGCTGTCGGGTACGGCGACCGACATAGTCCCCCCCTTTCCGATTCCTTCTCTGCGAGGCTTAAACAGCCGAGGTCAAAAGTCGTTGCAGCACGATAGATTGAGGCGCGCCATCCGCCGGCAGTCAGCAAGGACAAGGCCAGCACCTTCGCCGCCAGCGTCATGCCGGTCGGTGATGAACCTGCTCAAGAGGCAGGATTCGGTTTGTTAGACGGGAACTAGCCAATTCACTCCGTGGCCGCATGCTCGCCGCTACGGTGGTCTCAGGCAACGTGCGCGGAATTCCGCTTCGAGGGTGGCGATCGCGGCGTGCTAGGAGGCCGCTGACTATAGCCGGTATTTCTACTTAGGCCCGTTGGATGCTCTCTCAATGGTACCATGCCCGTCAGGTGGCCGGGCGTTGCGCCATATATCACGTGCGAAGATCGTTGGAGTCCGCTGAGCGACGACGATACATCATCCGCCTCATCGTCTTCGCGATCTAGGCCAGCTCCTGCACATCGTATCTTGGAGGCGACGGAAGCGACTGCACGTTTCGTTTGGCCTGACTTGGTTCCATGTCCGCAAGTCGAACGGCGGTATCAGTCGCTCGGGTTACAATGGGACTCTGGTTGTCCTCAGAAACAACCTGCTGCGACGGATGATCCGGCCGGCAAGCTGACTTAGCCGCCGGCTCCAGCAACACGGTTGGTGCCGTGGTGCCCAGTGGTTCCTCTTTGCCTCTTAATGCGCATGCTCCGCCGGCTCGGTCATGCTGAACGGGAACTCCGCGCTGCGATCGCCGGCCCTGAGATGCAAAGTCGCCTGGAAGGAATGCGGCTCAGCCGGTGCCACGGCGCTTTGAAGCTGGTGATGATTGCCGCCCGTCGGCAGCAGGGCGAGTGTCTCCTCGCCGCCCGGACGGTGAATGACAACGACGGCGCTGAGGCCCTCTGCGTGCCGGCCAAGCCGCATCGCCATCCGCTCACCATCGGGGGTATCGGCGATCTGCAGGACGCCCTCCGCGAGTTCGTTCGACACCCGCAACGGCGCCGGCGCGTGGTGGCGGCTGGGATGATCGAGCGCCGGACGTACCTCGACGTGGATGGCGGTGAGCGCTGCGATATGATGCGACAGCTCCTGCCTAAGTTGCTCGGCGATGCTCGCCGCGGCCACCACGAGGAGCCCGGGATCGACCGCGATCACGACCTCCGCCCGCATCCGATGTCCGGTCCACCGCGCCCGGGCGGAGATGACCTCGCGGATTTCTGCGATGTGTTCAGCGGCATGCCGGATCTCGTCGATCACGCCCGGCTCGAGGCCATCGAGCATCCGCGTGAAAACGGCCCGCGCCGATTGCCACACGATCACGAAGATGGTGAGCGTGATGAGGAGGCCGATGATTGGGTCGGCGAGCGGGAAGCCCAGCCAGACGCCGATCGCGCCCAGGACGACAGCAAGGCTCGTCAGGCCGTCTGTCCGAGCGTGATAGCCGTCGGCAATGAGTGCCGCGCTGTTGATCTCTTTCCCGACCCGGATGCGCAGATACGCCACGACCTCGTTGCCGAGGAAGCCGACGATGCCTGCGGCCGCGACCCAGCCAAGAGCCGTGATCGGCTGCGGGTCGATAAGCCGGTTGATCGCCTCGTAGCCGGCGACGAGTCCGCTGGCGAGGATGACCAGGACGACGATCACGCCGGCGATGTCCTCGACGCGGCCAAGGCCATAGGGGAAGCGTGACGTCGGTTTGCGGCGCGCCAGGAGGAACGCGATCCAGAGAGGTATGGCGGTCGTGGCATCACCGAGATTGTGGATGGTATCGGCGAGGAGCGCGACGCTGCTCGAAATCACCACGACGACGATCTGGAGTGCCGCGGTGATCGCGAGGATCACAAACGACCATTTGAGCGCCCAGATGCCGCGCGCTGTTGTCGAGATGCTGGCGTCGACGACGCCGTGCGTGTGGCCGTGATCACCGGCGTCGGCATGGCCGGGGTGACCGGCGTTGACGGCGGCGGTTAGGCCAAACCATTCGAGAAGCCGCTTTCATCTAAGGTCTCGCAGATACTTCGACAGGGGCAGGACCTCGCGAACCGCATCCCGGAGGGATGCTCATCTCGGCAACGCTCGATTCCAGCACTGACGGATTTTGCCTCGCGTTGTGAATAGCACTTTGCCCTGCAGCCGGAGACTGGTCACGCGGCCACAAGCGGAACAAGTCCGAGCAGCAGGATTGCGCCCGCCGAAGCGGCGGTGATCGAGCGAAGCATGATCGTGCGTGCTGCCGCCGGTACCACTGCGATCGCGCGGAGCCGCGACCGGAGAACGACAGCCCCCAAAGGGAAAGCGGCAACCGTCGCGATCATACCTACCCCAAAGGAAACCGCCAGGAGCAGTCCTGCACCGATTGCATCGTTCGCAACCGCAAAAGTCATGATGAAGGTCGTAAGCGGGCACGGCACAAGGCCCGTCATGGCGCCGAGAACCGGTCCCGAACCGCGAGGGGTGGGGCCGTGCGGCCGCACCGCCCGGAACAGGAGCCATGCCCCCACGAGGGCGATCAGCGCATTGCTGGCCATCTCGAGTACCGGCGCCCGTCCCGCGCCGACCAACGTCCGCTGCAGTATAGCGGCGCCCGTCAGCACAAGGACCACCGCCACGCCAACATGGACTGCGATCAGGAGGCCGCTCGAGGCGACAGCGCCACGCCAACGACCGTCTGCGGCGTAGAAGGACGCCAACACGGCCTTGCCGTGGCCAGGAAGCAGCGCATGAAGAAGACCGAAAACGAAGGCGCTTGCGATCAGGGCCGGCGCCCCAACCCCACTAGTGCGAAACGCATTCAGGGCATCAAGCGCGCCCTGATGGAGTGAGCTTTGGGCTTCAAGGACGGCGTTAATCAACTGGCAGATTCCGGTGCGATCATCGGATGCCTAGGCAATATGGCATAGTCTTGGCCAGAGAACGTTGGAGCCCGGTTCCTCTCCCTCCGCCATTTCTGCCCGTCGAAAGTCCTCCGCGTGCGGATGCAGGGCTGAAACCCCAAGGAATTGCGCGGTTCGAGCGTAGACCTCTGGACTGCTAAGCCGAGAAAGCCGACTATAAGCGTTCTCTCTTGCCCTTTTTCTCTCTAGCTCTGGACTGCACGGGCGCCGGTACGGCTTCCTAACCCTCTAAAATTGGATCAGAACCCGCGAAGGACATATTGTCCAATTTTATATCCCCTCCGCGGAGCAACAGTCCTCGGAGCAGGGAACTCTTATCAAGCCGTTTGAACCCCGAGCACCCCGGCCGGAGCGCACACCTGAACCCCATGCTCGATCGTGAGTTCGGCTAGGCGGCGGTCAATCAGGACCACACTCCTGTGTGCGGGGCGCGCGAAACTCGACGGCTTCCCCGTAGGCGAGCTGTGAGCTGTGTGCATTGTTCGTCTTGACGGGGTTCGACTTCTCCCGCCAGGGGGCTACGCGCCACGGCGGCTGCGCCGAGAACGCGGTCCGCAAGGCGATCGCGACCGGGCGATGCCAAACGGAGCCCGACAGCACCCATCGGCCCCTGGCAGCAGGGGAAGTAGGCTCGGACGTAGGCGATGGGGCATGTCGTGATATGGCGGCGCTATTTGGCTCAGCCCATTTGGCCAAAGGCTCAATTCATCAATGGCGACGTGCCCGACGGGCGAGTGCGATGTCACCCCCAGGCCCTCGCTCGTTGGTGTACTGAATCGTCATGCGGTTCGGTTCATCAAGCTTGATGTGGGCCAGCGCACATCCCAGCTGCTGAGGTGGATTTGCCGCCACTGATGCCGCGGTGGGAATGGTCTCAAAGAAATACCTGAACTGAAGGGAGCGGGCAGCCGGATTATATGTCGGGAGCGTACCGAAGCTTCGCGACCGCATCTGTTCTGTTTCAAGATCAAAGCTGACATCCGACCAGCGCTGCCGAACGCTCATAGTAGTAGGAATCTCCTCGCTCGAACCGTTTTCCCTTTGTGATCGAATTCCTCCAGTCCACTTGCCAGTTAGATCGATCGACATCCACTCGGGACGGGGAAGATGTCGCATCCGCGCAATCCATCCCCAGGATTGAGAGAGAAGGAAGAGCAGCACGAATTCAACAATGCCGACGATCGTCCCAATCGCTAGCGGATGCAGCCCGAGCCAGCTTGTTCCGCCCGATGTGATCGCAGCCAACCCAATGATGATCCAGACTTTCACCTTCAGGGGCAGGAGCTGGTGCATTAGGTGCTCATGTAACTCTGCGCAAAGGAGACGAACTCCAGCGCCTCGTGCACCGACCAGGTTTGCCCATTGCCGAACAGCATCTTGACGCCGTTCACCTCAACCCACAGCGCCCAGATCGGCATCGTGAGGAGCGTTCGACCATCACTCCGATCGCTGAGCCCGTGACTGAGGAAGCCGAGGACCGCGAGGACATCATCATAGATCGACGCGTTGCCGAAGAGGTTGTCGGGACAATTGTAGACCAGCGATTCGATAAGGAAGGACGCTGTGGCTTTTGCTCGACTGCGGATTTGAGCGGCGGCGCCAACATTCTCGGCCATGTGATTCCGGAGCCGCTTTAGGATACGAACAACCCTTTTATATCGGCGCCCGGTCCGATCGTTCTTGGCGCACCCATTGGTGTAGTGCTGCCGTGGGAAATTCGTTATTCGCTGAACGACTGCGTTTAGCGCAATTCCCTCGACCGGAGCGCCTCGCGGCAGGAGCTGGTTCTGCCGAGAACCATAGAGGCGATAGACAAATGCCGGGACCACATCGACGCTGACGCGGTCGTTATCGTCCTTGTGAAGGTGCAGCGCCTTCTTCCCGACTTCGAGCGATAGCGCCCCGTATTCGTCCCGCACGCAAATGGCGATATGCTGCTTGAATTCTTCAAACGTAAAGGGGAGCGGTTCCAGCCCGAGCTCGGCCATTGTGGGCGGGTCGGCTGCGGGACCATCGGTGAAGTAGGCATCCGTGAGGCAAACGCAGAGATCGACATCGGCGTCGTTCCGCACGTTAGTGTTATTGTGATAGCTGCCCTGCGGGATGATCGCCCATTGGCGCGTCGGCAGGAACGTGGAGCGGTGCAGCGCCCGCCAGATCCGGCGCTTGGCGGCCTCGATCTTCTGCTCCTCCGTGTCGCTCGCCGGCCTCTGCCAGTGGGAGAAACGCGCTTCCCATTCGCTCCGCGACCGCGGTTTGCGCGTAATATTAGCGAGCACTTCGCTAAGAATAGACGTTGCAAAAGGGTTAGGCGGAGGAAGTCCAAAGAGCGTACTCATATTGGTACCCTCGACATGAGAATAGGAGCGCCGCTCTCTGCGGCGGCGCCCCCCCTGTTACTTTCGGCCAGCGCCGTTCTTTGTTGGATCGACGAGTCGATATCCCATGCCGGGCTTAGGTGTCGGCGGGAGCGGCTCGCCCCGAACGACGGTACGCTCTTCGCCGGTCCTCCCGCCGCGGGAGCCGACTTGTTCGTACTGACCAGAACGGGGAGCTGGACTCCCCGGCTTCAGAGGGCGGCCCATGGCGACCTCCTTTCTATTCTGGCGCAGATTGAACTTGCCTTCCCGACTCCGCCCGCGTTAATGGCAGCGTCAACTTGGGTTCGGAGAGAGGGTTGGCCACCTGCAAGGGTGCGCCTTCACCTTGTCGGATTTCCTTTGGGCGAGGCGATGCCTCGCCCTTTTTTCATCCAGCGAATTCGAGTTGCTTCCGCACCTCCCCGGCTCCAAGCAGAGGCGCAAACGCGCGGAAATTTCTCGTCTGGTGTCGGATTCGGCCCGCAACAATTGCCGGATGGACCCCAAGCCGCTGCGAGAAGGCGATAATCCCTGCGTAGCTCGCATGAGATTGAAGCCCGGAGCCCTCCCATGCGGCTTCCGGGATCAAAGCTTCGTTCGCCCACTCGTCCGCCTCGTCTTCGCGACTATCCTCATGCCTCGATGGCGTTTCGCGCAAACTGAAGTCATCGACGAACGCCTCGACTTCGCCATCGAAGTGACGCCCGACATGCGCAAGCTCGTGGAGCAAGGAGAACCAGAAGTTATCGAGGCGGTCATAGCGAAGCGTAAGGGCGACAACTGGGGCGCCGTCATCGATAATCCTCAGGGCGGCACCATCAAGATATGTCTTCGGCAGGTGGGCAACGCAGACGAGATGAACCCCGACCGCCGACAGCGTTTCCTTTACGCGCCTTAGCCCCTCGGCATCCGCGCTGAGCTTGGCGAGCCCGGACAAGAATTCGAGATCGACGGCACCCTTCCGGTACGTACCGGCCAGTTTCTCCGATCGGGCGAGGCTTAGCACCTTGAGACACCAGGCGAGCAATGCGTAGGTGTCCGTCTTGGCGTTCTGGCGCATCGCGTCGTTTCGACGGCAAAGCGGCATCGGGATCGCACGCATCCCGCCTGCCGACCCGATCAATTCCTTCATCAATTCTTCGGCCTTGGCCCTCGCCGCCCCGACCGAACGAACCCATCCCCGCTTGACCATCTCGTTCAGCGGGAAGCGAGGCCAGGCCAGTGTAATGGCGGACGGATCGCCAGGATTGTCACCTAGTCCCGTTTCTTCATCCAGGAGCACCTCGGCAGGAATGCCGAGGTGCCTGTGAAGCGCTCGGATCATTGGCAGCGTCAAAGGCTGCTTTCCGGCGAGTACCTCGGAGACCTTACCTCGGCTGCCGATGTAAGGTTCGAGATCACGGGGTTCGAGGCCGGCCTGCTCCATGCGAAACTGGATGGCGTCGAGCGGAGTAGGCCGCTCAACCGGAAAGCGCTTGGTTTCATAGATCTCGACGAGATCAGCCAAGACGGAAAGCTCATCGGCTTCGGGCGTTCCGGCCTCGGCGTCCATGAGCTCGTCGATACGCGCGAGGGCCGCCCTATGATCGGCTTCCGTCCGAATCGGGGCGATGCGCGCCATGTTCAAACCTCCTCTATGTTGAGCCTGTCGTAATCGGCGTGGGGACCGAACCAGCGGACCGCCACAACACCCACGGCGAAATTGATCTTGACGATCAGCCGATACCGGTTGCCGCCGATATCGAAGACGTACCGACTGCCCACGCGGTCCACCGATGGGTAGCGCGCACGCACATCGTGAAAGGACTTCCATACGGTCGTCTCCGACTCGACTTCGGCTTTCCAAGCCGAGAGACGCTTGGCCGCATCAGCGTGGCGCCTCTGTGCCTCTGCAATGATCTCTACGCCGACGAGTTTCATATACGTCGCACCCGTGCCAGGATCAAGCGAAATGCTCCTATAAGCGGATCATTTCGTACCACAACGTCAAGGGAGCGAATCGATGCCCGAGAGCAAGAGGCGAGTGCGAGTCGTGCTTGACATGCGCGATTATATCGCAAATATATCAAACATGACAAACCCACAAGCCATTGCAGCCACCCTTCGCGCCATTCGGGCCAAGCTGGATCTGACCCAAGAGCAGCTGGCCGAGCGGTTGGGCGTATCGTTCGCGACCGTTAACCGCTGGGAGGGAGGGACCACCGTGCCCCAAAAGGCCGCCCGCGAGACCATCTCGGCCCTCGCCCGCGACGCCGGCGTGGAGCCCGTCGGGGACTCCAGCGAATCGGTTGGCCCAGCCGCCGATGTTACCCGGCGCCGGCGAACGGGCGGGACCGCGCCGTCGACAAAGCCGATGGAGCAGATGCTGTGGGACGCCGCCTGCTCGATCCGGGGCGAGAAGGACGCCGCCAAGTTCAAGGATTACCTGCTGCCGCTCCTATTCCTGAAGCGGCTCTCGGACGTGTTCGACGATGAGATCACCCGGCTTGCCGAGGAATATGGCGACCGGGACACCGCGCTAGAGATCGCCGAGGGCGATCATTCCTTGCTGCGTTTCTATCTGCCGCCGGAAGCACGATGGGGCGTCATCAGCGGTCGCGAGAGCTATGAATGGCCGTTCGACGATAAGGGCGAAAGCACCAGGCCGAAGGACATCGGCGAGCACTTGACCAAAGCGGTGCGCGCTGTCGTCAAGCAGAACCCTTCGCTTTCGGGTGTTATCGACGTCGTGGACTTCGCCACTGAGCGAAACGGCGAGCGTGACATCAACCCAGCCAAGCTGCGCGGCGTTATCGAGACGTTTTCGGATGCCCGCTACCGGCTCGGCCTCGCGGACGTGCAGCCGGATTTTCTCGGCCGCGCCTATGAATATCTGCTGCGGAAATTCGCGGAAGGCTCTGGCCAAAGCGCGGGTGAATTCTTCACGCCGACCGAAGTAGGCTTCCTCATGGCGCATATCATGCGCCCGCGCCCCGGCGAGGACTGCCACGACTATGCCTGCGGCTCCGCCGGCCTGCTGGTGAAGCTGCAACTGGTTGCCCGCGAACTCGATCCAACAAGCAAGGTGCCGCTCAAGCTCACAGGCCAGGAGCTCCAGGCCGAGAACTATGCCATCGCGCAGATGAATGGCGTTATCCACGACATGGACATCGAGCTCGCGCGCGGCGACACGATGATCAACCCCAAGTTCCGCACGGCGGACGGCAAGGTGCAGACGCACGACATCGTCGTCGCCAATCCCATGTGGAACCAGCCGTTCAATCCGGATGTCTTTGCGAATGATCCGTTCGATCGCTTCCGAACGGCGGGCGGCATCACCACCGGCAAGGGCGATTGGGCATGGCTTCAACACTCGCTCGCCTGCATGAACGAGCACGGCCGCGCGGCCGTGGTGCTGGACACGGGCGCGGTGACGCGTGGCTCGGGTTCGAAGAACGAGGACAAGGAGCGCAACATCCGCAAATGGTTCGTCGATCATGACCTGATCGACGGCGTGATCCTGCTGCCGGACAACCTCTTCTACAACACCAGCGCCGCCGGCGTGATTGTGGTCCTGAACAAACGCAAACCCGCGGCACGCAAGGACAAGATCGTTCTTCTGAATGCCACCCGACGTGTCCAGAAGGGCCGGCCGAAGAATTTCATTCCTGAGGATGATATTCGCCCCCTCGCGGCGGCCTTCCTCAAGGCCGCCCCGGTCGAGGGCGAGGTTGCGGTCATAACTCGCGAACAAGCCGCGGATGCGGATTACAACCTGAGTCCGAGCCGGTGGGTCGCCCAATCAGATGCTCTGGCTCAGCGGCCGATCAAAGACATCGTTTATGAGATGCTGCGCCTCGACGAGGAGGCGCGGGAGATCGACGCTGGGCTGGCGAAGATGCTGGTGCGTCTATGATTAATGATGATGCGTGGACTTGGCGCCCACTTGGCGAGCTCTTCGAGATCGGCGCGGGCAAGACCATGTCAGCGGCGGCCCGTGATGGCGCGGTCAAGACACCGTTCCTCCGGACTTCGAATGTGCTGTGGGATGAGATCGATCTTACGACCGTCGATGAAATGGCAATTCCTGAGCAGGAATTGGCCACGAAGCTCCTTCGGCCAGGCGATTTGTTGGTCTGCGAAGGAGGGGAAATCGGACGCGCGGCGATCTGGAACGGCGAACGAGCAGTCATGTCGTTCCAGAATCATCTTCACCGGCTGAGGTCGTTGAACGCCGAAGTCGAACCGCATTTCTACGTCTACTTTTTGCAAGCCGCTTTCACCCAACTCGGCATTTTCGAGGGGGCCGGAAACAAGACAACGATTCCGAACCTTTCACGCAACCGCCTTGCTGCACTCGAGGTGCCCCACCCACCACTGCCTGAGCAGCGAGCTATTTCGACGACACTTGCTCGCGTCCACGAAGCTATCAGGACACATGATCGTAGCACCGAGACTGCTCAGGAACTCAAAAGCGCTGCGATGCGGACGCTGTTCACGTGCGGGCTGCGCGGCGAGCCGCAGAAGGAAACCGTCATCGGCCCAGTGCCGAGGAGTTGGACCACACGACCGCTCGAGGATACCGCTGACATCTACTCCTCAAGCCGGCTGAGTTACAGCGAGCTACTTGCACGCGAAGGAGATCATGGGAGCGACGGCAGTGTACCTGTTTTGGGCATCAAAGTAATCGATCTGGCTCGTTGCGAAGCTGAGGTGCCTCTATCGGATGCGGAGCTTGCGAGGAGGGTCAGCAAGGCAGAAGCAGAGCATCGCTGCATCCGACCGGGCGCCATCGTTTTTCCCAAGAACGGAGCAGCCGTCGCGACAAATAAGAAGCGTCGAGTTGCTAATTGGTGCGTACTCGATCCCAACGTGATGGCTTTGCACGCGAAGGATGGCGTCGAGCAAGCATATCTTTATCAGTGGGTTCAGAGCTTCGACCTGAAGTCGATTGTGAAGCCTGGCCCCGTTCCGAATTTTGGAAAGGGCGACATATCAGGCGTGCTTGTCCCGGTGCCCGCAACCCAAGACGAGCAACACGAGATCGTCGCGATACTCGACGCCGTCGACCGCAAGATCGACCTGCACAAGCGCAAGCGGGCGGTGCTCGACGAGCTTTTCGAGTCACTGCTGCACCAGTTGATGACCGGCGACATCGCGGTGAGCGACCTCGACCTCTCCGCGCTTGCCCTGCGCAAGGTCGCGGAGGCGGCGGCATGACCCAGATCACCCACGACCACGTTGAATGGGCTGTCGTCGGCCGGCTGCGGCTGATGATCGAGACCGAACCGCATCCTACCTTCAACGTCACGCAGAGCTATTCGCTTTTCACGACCATCCTGTGTTGGGTGATGCAGCGCATCCGCATCCAGACGCACGAGGTCCGTCCCGCGGCCCATCGCCAGGGAACGGACGACCGCAAAGCTCGCGCTCTTTTCGCGAAGCTCGACAAGGAGGCGGCGGCGGCAGAGCCTTGGCTGCTTCCGATTACCTCGATCGAGCGGATCGCGGTCCTCGGCGAGCGTCGCTTGAGCGTGCCGCCTTCCCAGGGGTTCGAGGGTCACTCGGTCGGTCGCGTGCTCGTGAATCTGCGTGATGCCGTCGCCCACGGCGATGCGTGCAACGTCGTCCATTTCAGTAGGGAGGGCTTGCTGATCGGCTTCCGATTCTTGTGTGCGGAGTATGAGGGGCGCGGCCGCAGCAAGAGGAAGGTCTGGGAAGGATCGATCACCCTTCTTGAGGCCGACATGCGCCGCATCGGGGCGCAGCTCGCGAACCTCTATTGCGATGCGCTGCGTCGGAGCGACCGGCACCGCAAGGACGGCCATTTCGGCAACGACGCTGCCTCAATTCGAGAGGTGGCCGCGTGAACCAGCTGGCGATCAGCGAAGCCGGCACGGTCCAGTTCCCGATGGTGAAGCACGCCGCCGAGATCGGCTGGACCGCGATCGGTCCTGAAGTCGCCCGGCAGAAGCGGGGCGGCGACGCCGGGATGCTGTTGCGTGACGAGCTCGAAGCGAAGCTTGCCGCGTTCAATCCCTGGCTGATCGACGACGCCGTTCGCTCGGTGGTCGAAACCCTCGACGCCATTCCCGCCACGATAGAGGGCAACCGCGAGATGCTCGCCTGGCTCCGCGGGGAACGGCAATGGTACGACGAGGCGGAGAAGCGCCATCGTCGAGTGACGCTGATCGACTTCGAGCAAGTTGACGCAAATTCCTTTCACGTGTCGTGGGAGTGGGCACTCAAGCCGCCGGCGCGGAAGGGAAACCGCGCCGACGTGATGTTCTGCGTCAACGGCGTCCCGGTCTGCATCGTCGAACACAAGAACCCGAAGGACGGCGGCGCGATCGAGCGCGCGGTCAAGCAACTGCGGCGCTACGAAGTGGAAACGCCCGAGCTGATCGGCGCGCCGCAGCTGTTCAACGTCACCCATCTCCTCGAATACTGGTACGGCGTCACCTGGAACGCGACCCGGCGTTTCATCGCCCGGTGGAAGCAGACGCCGGATGAAGCCTACCGATTCGCGGTGCAGGCGTTCTTCGAGCGCACCGACTTTCTCCGCACGCTCCAGCACTGGATCCTTTTCTACGTCGAGGACAGCGAGACGCGGAAGTCGGTGCTACGCCAGCACCAGCGTCGCGCCATCGACGCCGTCATCGAGCGCTGCGCCGACCGGGCCAAGGATCGCGGCCTTGTCTGGCACACGCAAGGATCAGGAAAGACCTTCACTCTCCTGACCGCCGCCCGCCTGATCCTCGAGCAAAAGGAAAGGTTCAACAACGCGACGGTGATCCTGGTGGTCGATCGAACCGAGCTCGAAGGCCAGATGAAGGGCTGGGTCGAGAAGCTGCTAGGCGAAATGCAAAAGCAGGACATCGCCACGTGGCGCGCCAACACAAAGGCCGAGCTGCAAGACCTGCTGAAAAGCGACAAGCGTGGCCTGATTCTATCGATGATCCACAAGTTCGAGGGCGTCGATAAGGACAGCAACACCCGCGACAACATCTACGTTTTCATCGACGAAGCGCATCGCTCGGTTGCCAAGGATCTCGGCACCTATCTGATGGCCTCGGTGCCGAACGCTACGATTATCGGCTTCACGGGCACGCCGATCGCCAAGACCGAACAGGGCGAAGGCACGTTCAAGATCTTCGGCAAGGACGACGAGCGCGGCTATCTCGACAAGTATTCCATTGCCGAGTCCATCGATGACGAGACGACGCTGCCAATCAAGCACGTCATGGCCCCGAGCGAGATGAACGTGCCGGCCGAGCGGCTCGACAAGGAATTTTTCGAGCTCGCGGAAGCTGAAGACGTCACCGACATCCACGAGCTCAACAAGGCGCTCGACCGGGCCGTTGGCCTACGCACATTCCTCACAGCGGATGACCGTATTGAGAAGGTAGCCGCGTTTGTTGCCGAGCACTTCAGGGAGAACGTCCTGCCGCTCGGCTACAAGGCGTTCCTCGTCGGGGTGAACCGCGAAGCGTGTGCGAAATATAAGAAAGCGCTCGACAAGCTGCTGCCGCCCGAGTGGAGCGTGCCGATCTACACCGAAAACTCCGCGGACATCATCGATCGGCCGCTGGTCGCCGAGCTTCAGGTGAGCGACGAGCGCGAGGCGGATGTTCGGCTGCTGTTCAAGAGGGCAGACCAGAACCCGAAGATCCTGATCGTGACCGACAAGCTGCTGACCGGTTACGACGCGCCGCTGCTCTATTGCATGTATCTCGACAAGCCGATGCGGGACCACGTCCTGCTGCAGGCGATCGCTCGGGTGAATCGCCCCTACGTCGATGCCGAAGGCGTCCAGAAGCGCGTCGGACTGGTAGTCGATTTCGTGGGTGTCCTGCGCGAATTGAGAAAAGCGCTGCAATTCGACTCGTCCGACGTGAGCGGCGTGATCGAAGACCTCGACGTGTTGCTCGCCGACTTCCAAGAGAAGATGGCAGCGGCGGTCAAGGACTATCTCGACGCCGGCGAAGGCGGAGATCCTGACGAACGCCTGGAGCGCGTCGTCTATGGCCGCTTTCTAGAGCCCGAGGCGCGCAAGGCGTTCTTCGAGGCTTACAAAGACATCGAGGCGCTGTGGGAGATTTTGTCGCCTTCGCCAGAACTCCGCGATCACATCGAGTCTTATAAGCGCCTCGCGCAGCTCTATGCGGCCGTCCGGAACGCTTATGCCGAGAAGGTCGGCTTCGTTGCAGATCTCGCCTACAAGACGAAGCGCCTCGTGGAGCAAAGCGCAAGCCAAGAGGGACTCGGCCGGCTCACGAAAGCGGTCACGTTCGATGTGAAGACGCTCGAAGCCCTGCGGAGCGAAAAAGGCTCCGACGAGGGCAAGGTGTTCAACCTCATTCGTGGCCTGCAGAAGGAAATCGATGACGATCCGAATGCCGCCGCCGTCCTTCAGCCACTGAAAGACCGCGCCGAACGCATCTTGAAGGACCTCGAAGACCGCAAGACCACGGGCCTAGCGGCCATGGACCTTCTGGCGGCGCTGGCCGCCGAGAAGGACGCCGCGGCGAAAGCGACAAAGGAGACCGGCCTTTCTCCGAGAGCTTTCGGTGTGTTTTGGGCGCTGAGAGACGACACGGCGCTCAAGTCAGCCCGGATCGCCCCACTCGATCTCGCCAAAGAGACGGAAAAGCTGATGGCCCGTTTCCCCAATGCACGGGTCAACGCCGATGAACAGCGGCAGTTTCGGGCTGCGCTCTATAGGCCGCTTCTCAACATCGGGCGGGAGGAGCGGACGAAGATTGTCGATTTGATAGTCGAGATCGTGACTCAATGAAGTGGTCGACGAAGTGGTCGACGAACGGCTCCCTCACGCCATCCGCGCGGCTGAAGCGGCGTGTCGATGTGTGGGTGGTCAAGCTCCACGTAATGCCGCGCGTCGTTCGGGTTCAGCGAATGACCCGGAAATGGGGTTCCTGTTCGACCGCTGGCACGATCACCCTCGCGATCGACCTCGACGACAAGAACGAGGCCTTTCAGGACTTCGTCATCGTGCACGAACTCCTGCACCTCAAGGTTCCGAACCATAGCCGACTCTTCAAGGCGCTGATGACAGCGCACGTGCCCAGATGGCGCGCCATGGATGCCGCCAGGCGAGGCGCCCGCGGTGTCTCGCCGGCGGCATCTGCGGCGGCCGGCCGATGAGTTTGCGGAGGTATCGCGGATTTGTTTAAGCCATTGGGTTGCATGGCTTAATCTGGTTGCAGGGACAGGATCTGAACCTGTGACGTTCAGGTTATGAGCCCGATCGCGGCTCGCTGCCGGTTCCAGTCCACCGGGAACGGCCGCATGAGCACCGCGAGCGTGACTGCTGGTCCCTGCCGGCCATCAAGGATTGCCTCGACAATATCCGGGGGCCAGCAGCGTCAGACGCAGGACCCGACACAGATACGACTGGTTGATCTTCTCGGCCTCGGCCAGCTCGGTCACCGACACGAAGCGGCCGCTCTCCATGAGGGCGCTTCCAGCGGTGGGCTCGGGCGATCGCCTTGACCAGGGTGCTGTCGACCCGCGGGCGGGGCACGCCCCAGCTTGCGCCATCCGGCGACACCACTTACAGCTTCTCAGCCGCCAGCGCGTAGAGGACCGGCTGAAGTGACGTTCCGCCGCCAATCCTCTGTCGCCTGGTAATATCGGCTTTGCCAGTCTTGTGGTCAGTTACCCGAATGTCGCTCCCCGGGTGCCGCTCGACGAGGTCGATCGACCCACGGAGTTGGAGCCCGGAGTCCAGCTTGACGGCCTCCACCACCGATCTCGGGTCGGCGTGGCGCCGTTCTCGCCGGTGCGGCAGCCCGAAGGACAGCTCGAAGTGGGCCGGGACGTAGCCCGAGCCATCCTCGCTTGCTCGTCGCAGCCATTCCCGAAGATCCCGCGAATGCCGGCGATCGCGTCGTCCCAGATGCGCTCGATCGCCGGCGTCAGTTCGTCCCGATATCTAACGGCAACCAAAGCGATGATCTCATCCAGCGCCTGGCGCGCGGCGTCGATGTTCCCCGGACGAACCGGCAGCAGGCCGGTGTCGAGGAGTTGCGCGAACAGCTCGAACTGGATGTCGTGGACCAGCGAGCCGCGGGACAGGGGATCGAGTTCGTCGATCGCCTCCGGCACCTCCCGCGGAGCAAGACTTTGGATCGTCCTAAGGAAGAAGCGGTAGGGGCACGCGGCGTAGCTTTCGAGCGCCGTGGGCGAAAATGCCCGTGCGCCGATGCCATGGTGGGTTAGAACAGCCCTCGCAGCCTCGGAGCGGCCCGTCATTCCATCTGCCGTGGTCCACGACCGGCTCCACCGCTGATGCCGGAACCGGAGAGCCCGAGCGAGATGCGGATTCGCGCCGAGGAGATAGCGGGCCGCGCCCGGGCTTTCGCCAGGACGGTTGACGATGCCGCCGAGGATAGCGAGGTCGTGCTCGGCATCGTCGATAGCGTCTGCCGGTTCTGGTGGGGCCGGCCATCCGAGACGTGCCGTCGTCGCTGTCTCCGCGCGGCGTGCCAGCTCTGCGAAATCCGGTAGCGTTCCGGCGGCCGCTCGAACAGCCTCCAGCGCATAGAAGGAGGGCACGCGTGGCCGGGCGGTTTCGAGTTCGAGACGCGGATAGGAGAGGAGCAGGTGCCGCTCCGCCGCACCCGCCGCCAACGCGAGGGCCAGTCGCTCGTTGTCGATGCGCGTCTGGTTGGTGGCGAGGGCTCCGTCGATCTGCTCCCGGAGGGCATCGAGGAGGATCGGCTCCTCGACGATCTTCTTGGGGAACATCTTCTCGGCGATGCCGGGGACGAAGACCGTGTCGAAGCTCAATCCGCGAGCCGCCTCGATCGGCCCGACGAATACCTTCCCATACCGGTTTGGCGCCGGCGGCACCGCCGCTTCGACAAGCATGCCTTCGAGCGTCACAAGCACATCGCGCAGCGTAACCGGTCCGACCGGAGCAAGGGGCGCCAGCTCAGACAGGACTGCGAGAACGCGGTCCGGCTGCCGCAGCGTTCGGCTTGCAAGAGCTCCGAGGCGATCTAGCCAGTCGCGCCAGTCGGTGGCTTCCAGCAGTCCCGCAAGGTCGTCGATGAGCGGCAGGGCGTAGGTCTTGAAGGCATCGAGATCATCGAGTGTCCGCCGGAGGGATGCTGCCCGCGCTTGGTCCTCGTCTGCAACCTCTGAAAGGCTCAGTCGAAGTTCGTTTGCCAGTCCATCGATCCGGCGCCGCCAGCGATCCCGACCGCCAATGACTGCAGCATCGACGATTAATCGCTCCCAGCGTCGCGGTGACCGGAGCTGGCCGGCCAGTACCGGCCCGTCGTCGGTACGCGGCGCCTCATCCGGCTGCTCGACATCGCTGCCCAACGCCAATGATGTCTCGACGTCGGGCGGCGTCCAGCGAGCCTCGGCGGGAATGGCTTCCGGCGGCGTACCGTCCGCCTCTGCTTCGGCGACCTGGCCGAGCGAGAGGTACTCGGCGAAACGCCGGGCGGACAGGCCCTCGGCCGCGCACTTAAGAAGTGCGACAAATGCCCTACCCGCCGGATCTGGCCGAACCGCGCCACGGGCAAAGTGCACCGGTATCTTCGCCCTGGCAAAGGCCTCATCAACAAGAGTGCGGTAAGCCTCAGGGGCGCGGAGCAAGACCGCCATACGGTCGAATGCGATACCGTCGCGAGCTCTCGCCAAGACGCGGCGGGCAATCTCGATCGCTTCACGGCCCTCACCCGGTGCGGAGAAAATCTCCACGGTGTCGTCAGATTCCCGCTCGGAAAGCGCCGTTTCCTCTCGAAAGAGGCGGCTCTGAAGACGGTGAAGGCTTGTCGAACGAGCCTCATCAGTTGCAGAGAAAACATCCAGGTCTTCGACCGATGCCGAGAGCCGGTCCCGCAGGTAGCCCAATGTTCGTTCGTCCGCGGCAGGGACGGTGATCAGCAATTCGGGCGCCTGTTCGACGAGCGCTTGGAGCAGCGCGAACTCCACGTCGCTACGAATGGGGACGTCGAGCAGCAGACTTGGCAGTCCGACCAGGCCTCCGGTAGCCCGGTCTCGGCCCACTGCCTCGGTCGCTGCTATGATTGTCGTCGCCCAGTCGGCAAAACCCAGCGTCGCCAATTCATTCTCATAGGCCACCATCAGCGACGCCAGGTCAGGAGTGACGGTGGCGATTCGGTCGGCATCCAGTCCTGCCAGTCGCAGTTCGGCGATCACGTCGGCTATCGCCCGAGGAAAGCCGGGGGTCCCGGCCACACCCTGAAATCGGCCGAGTTTGCCTAGCTGCCGGAATTCGTGAGCGAAGCGCGCGACGACTGCCTCGACGCCTGGGCGAGACAGCGGAACCAAGCCGTGCTTCGCGAGAAGCGGTGCCGCCAGTATTGCAACCAAATGGGTAAAGCTCAAGCGATGCCAGCCGAATGCAGCGCCGACGCTGAGGGCGCTCCCCCGAATGGCTTCGTTCGCCGCGTCGAGCGTGGCCGCAACGACCAGAGCCTCATCGGCGCGTGCCCTTCCAGCCAGCCAAGCCCGGGCTACTTTCACTCTTGATTGGCTGGCGGCAGAGACCGCGACTGTCACCATTGTCATTTTTAGTCTCGCCCCTTTGACTTCTCCTACATCTTCCTTCGTCTTTGGAGGAGCGAGGCGGCCCGCAGCGCCTGGTTTGCGTCGTAGATCAGCTGCTCGACGTCGAGCGCAATCTGGAAAGCCGGACCGGGCTGCCCCTTGTCGACGAGGGCCTCGACCGACTGGGCGACCGCCGCCGCCTCTTTGAGGTGGTCGATCATGATGCGGAGGCACAGCGCGCTGGCCGTCCCCAGCTCGCGTTTCGAAGGTTTGCGCTTCGGCATCGCGGTCTCCGTTCCCTTAACGGACACAGCAATGCTTCGGGCGCGCCGGAAGTGAACCGGAAGCTGAGCAATGCCTTTGCGAAGATTCGGCCCCGTGAGCGAAAGGAGTGCTGAGCTGCCGCGAGACGAGTAGCGGCTGGGATCAGGCCGGTCGGCGACCGCCATCTTCCCCCAGAATCGGGATGCTCAGGTTGCGGCCGGGGTCCAACCGTCGCCAAGCATTTTCTGAACGGGGTGGGTCGGCTGTTGTCATTCCAGCCTCCCGCCCGAGTATGCATGGATACGTCCAATCCGCGGTAACCCGGAAACACGCGGGACTGCATCTTAACCCGATGGGTATTATTGGCCGCGAGCTGGAAGGGAAGCGCTGACTACAACGCGACTCCGTATTCGCGAAGCTTTTGCTGGGCGGCAAGTACCGCATGCGCCGGGAACTTATCGCGGTGACGCACCACTATTGCTTCGCCTGTAAGATCCGCTCTGCCAGCACCGACCAAGATCGTGAAGCCTTGCGTTACCTTCGGGTCTGTTGCCCAATCAATGAGGCACTGGACGACACCAACGCGCTTCTCCTTCTGCCTGGTCCTCGCCAGTCGCGTTGTGCGCCCGTTCCGCTCGGTTGCTAGCTCCTCCGCCACCGTGACCGCGGTCCAAAACTCACGCTCCAACTGGCTATCGAACCCTTGCCCCGCGAGCTCTGCCAGTCGCGTCTGACACGCGAGCACCAAATCCGATCGGCCTGCCCTCCGGGCATTCTCTAACAAGGTTCTCACCAGCTTTGGGTCATTGATCGTTCGGGGATCTGTCGCCATCGTGCGGTTCCTCAATCTGCAGGTGACCAATTTGGACGGAGTTGCAATGTTTATTAAGTGCACCTCTGGATTTTCGAAAATTTTATCTCGAAGTTCGCCCGGTTGAACAGGTCCTCGAGTTATACGCCTCGGGGCGTTGCACCGAGAGTTGTCGCAAACACCCTAGGCCTGCAGCTCTATTCTGGTTCGTAGACGTTGGTAGGAACGGCCTTCCGCAGAAGGATTCCGATCGTCATACGCTGCTGACCGGGGTTGAGATGATCGTACCGCTTCTCAACACCATACTGCCGCGCGACGGCATAAAGACGTTCGAGGTCAAGGGTCCCGTCGGTCCGCTTCACTTTGGCGTCCAGCCAGCGGTTGAAAGGCCCTGACGCCGTCGTCTTTTGCCATGCTTCCCTCTGCTCTCTGGTAACCTTCATCGACCGGTTCCGATCGACCCCCGGCCGGCGATATCGAGCTGCGCTCGAGAAAAGACTTTCACGGGTGATGCGCAATCCGGGTCTCTCGATAACGTAGCCGATCGCCTCCATGATCTGGCGTGCCATGTGACCAATCATTTGTTTTATGCGATCCTCGGCTATTTCAGGCCCAAACTCGGTCAATAGTCCGGGCGCCAAGGGTTCTACGGCAGCGCGATCCAGAAAAGTGGCGGTCTCCATTCGGACCACGTTCTCTGGCAGCTTCATAAACTGCCACAGCTCTCGGCCCACTTCGGTCTCGTAAAGGTCCCTGAAGTTCTGGGGCTGATATTCCAATCCTTTCAGATTGGACACGCCGCGCATCCACATCACACCCTCCATATGTAACATGTGTCTTTAATACGTGGCCTGTTGACATATGTCAATAGTACGCCAGTCCATGCCAACGTCGTGTTTGGCTCACTGGTCGCCGGCCCGCCTTAACCCCGGCTTCTCCGGCGGAACGCCTGCGCGCTGCGGCCGCCGGTTGCGGTCTGGGGACGCTGTCCCATGTTGTCCGAAATCCGCCGAGGCATGCTGCGCAAATGCCCGTAATCCTGGGGCAGCGCTTCACCATCTTCACCGCCTCGCAAGGTCGAAACGGCCAGTCTCTGTCCCCTTGCGGCCGCCAGGTCGAGTCGATTGCCCCGCGACTGCATCGATGCCGAGCACATTGCCGTTGTGGTCGGTATTAACGACCGATCAGGGTAGGGGGTGCCCCATCACGGCGAAGGCGAACGTCGGCAAGAGCTAGTTCGGCAAGGCGAATCCGACGACGATGGGAAGTTGTCATCGCCGCCTATCCCAGGTTCACGCCTTTGCGAATGCTGGAAGAAGGCCGCTGTCCGCGAGGTGGCTCATAAGCCTTAGTGGCAGATGACCGAGACAGCTCGAAGCTCGCAACGATGTACTTCTCCTTATGGGCCGCGCTCTATGGCGCGGAGGGCGCCCCTCAGTAGCTGCAACGGTTCGCGGCCGAGAGCGTGGGCCACGGCGACCAGCTCGATGAGATCGAGGCGGCGTTCGCCTCCCTCATATTTCGCGACAAAGGACTGAGGCCGACCCATGGCGCCCGCGACCTGCGTCTGGGTCATGCCGGCGGCTCTGCGCGTTGCCTTGAGGAACTGCGATAGGCGCCGCTGTTCCTCTGAATGGATGGATTTCGCCATGCGCCCCGGCCGTCACGAGCGCCGCGAAAATCATCCCCAGATCGGATTATCCCAAAACTGGATATTGGCCGTGACGTATGGCTTCGTGGTTGGACCACGACGAGAGGGGGCGATGATGACGGCGAATGAAGTCGATACGGAAACGCAAACCGGCGGACCGGCACCAATCCGCTACATCAAGCTCGGCCGGAACGGTGTCTGGGCCGCCCGCGGGATCGCCAATGGCGAGCTGCCCTTCAGCCATCGCGAGGTTCCTCACGAGGTGGCCCTGACCGGTGACCGGGGCCGCATCGTCGGCCATCTGATGGCGCTCGGCCGGCCGCAGATCGGCGCCTCGAGCGCGGCGCGCGAAGTCCTCGATTTCTACACCCTGGGCGAGGACGCTATCTGGATCACCTTTGCGGAGGGCCGGATGTGGTGGACGCGCGCTAAGGCGGGCGTCGTATGGCGCGAGGCGGGCGACGATTACGCGCCGAGGATCCGGCACACCATCGGCGGATGGACCGACAAGGACGTCAGCGGTGTCCCGCTCACGACCGACCGCTTAACGACTCGCCTGACTAAGGTGGCGAGCTTCCGCCAGACCATCTGCCGGGTCGAGGACGAGGACTACGTCCGCCGAAAAATCGCCGGCGAAGAAGAGCCCCTTGTCCGTCGCGCCCGAGAAGCATCGGGATCGCTTACGACCGTAGCCGAGGACCTTATCGCCGCCCTCCATTGGGCGGACTTCGAAACCCTCATCGACATCGTTCTCGCGCGCGGCGGGTGGCATCGCATATCGGCGCTCGGCGGGACAATGAAGGATGCCGACCTCGTCGTCGAACAGGCCCTCACGGGAGAAACGGCCCTGGTCCAGGTTAAGTCGGCGTCCGACCAGCGCGAGCTCGACGGCTACATCGAGATCCTTGATGGGAATCCAGCCTGGTCGCGAATGATCTACGCCTGCCACTCGCCGAAAGGCCGGTTGGTGGCCGACCGCTCCGACGTCCTCATCTGGACGCGGGAGCGGTTGGCCGAGATTGCCTTGAAGAATGGTCTATTTGGCTGGATTGCTTCCCGGGTGGCTTAGGCGAGCCTCCTCGGCCTGGCGCTTCGCCCGCGCCTCCTCACTCCGCCCAGCCATTTCATCGATCTTGGCCATGAGCCACGCTGTCGAAGTGTCGGGAGCGTCGTACTCGGAGGGTGGCGAGAGGTCGGAAGACGAAAGAAGGTTGATAACGGCCTTCATGGCCGACCTGTCCCCCTTCATCGCATCCCGAGTCAGCTTCCGCAGGATCAAATCAAGCTGCGACGCTCTTCTTTTGACACCATTGTCGAGGTAGCTCACCTTCTCCTGAACGATCTCGATGAGTGCCCCTCGAAGGGTGGCCGGGCCAACCTTCGACTTCTTCGGTCTCCCGCGCGGATTTCCGCTCCTCCCCTTCTTGAACTGGTGCTCCTTCGGAGGCCGGCCGAAGCCGACCTCGTATGTCGCGCCCTTGTCGGCGGGTCTCTTGGTCATTCCGCGGCCTCCCGCGCGGCGGCGGCCGAGTCAAAGCTCACGCCGGTTGCCTCGTTGACGGCGTCCTTGCCTGTGAATGCTTGCCATCGCCGGATGGCGAGATCGACGAACTTGGGCTCGAGCTCGATGAGCATGGCCTTCCGCCCGACCCGCTCGGCCGCTAGCAAGGTCGAGCCCGACCCGCCGAAAACGTCGAGGACAGGATCGCCTCGGCGGGTGCAGTCCTTGATCGCGTCCGCGATCATCGCCACCGGCTTTACCGTCGGATGGGAATGGAGGTCGCGAAGGCGATCCCGGCCGAAGGAATTTACGCCGGCATAGTGCCAGACGTTGCTCCGGCTCCGGCCGTGTCGGCCGAGCTCGATGTTGTTGAGGTGGGGATCGGCGCCGGTCCGAAAGACCCCGATCAGCTCATGCTGGCTTCGATAGAAGCTCCCCTGACCGGCGTTGTTCTTCACCCATGCGATGAGGTTCAGCATGGCCGGATAGACGCTCCGGCCCGCCTCGATCAGGTCACCGACGTGGCGCCAGTCCATGCACACGAAGTGGACGGCGCCCGAACGGGAATGATTGGCGGCATTGGTCAGCGTCGCCTTGAGAAAGGCTACGAAGTCGTCACGGCTCATTTCGCCGGAGGCCATCGCGAACTCGTCGTGGCGAACGCTGCCGCGTCCGACGATGCCGGCAACACGGACGTTGTATGGCGGGTCGGTGAACACCATCGCGGCGCTGGTGTCGCCGCAGAGCCTGGAGACGTCCTCGGACGAGCGGGCGTCGCCGCAAAGCATCCGGTGCGGGCCGAGCAGCCAGAGATCACCAGGCCTCGAGATGGGCGGCCCGTCGTCAACCTCGCCCACCTCATCCGCCGGATCAGCGGAATCCGCCTCATGATCGAGGAGGAGCTGGTCGATCTCCGGCGCCTCGAAGCCGATGCTCAGCGGGTCGAATCCGTCGAGCACGATCAGCTCGCTCAGCTCGGCCGCCAGCTTCTCGCGGTCCCATCCCGCGTTCTGCGCGATCTTGTTGTCGGCGAGCATGAGCCGGCGCTTCTGCTCTTCCGTCAGCCCTGAAACCATGATGGTCGGGACCGTCGGCAGGTTCAGCTCCTTCGCCGCGGCCAGACGGCCGTGGCCGGCGATGATAACATCGCCCTCGTCAATGAGGATGGGGCTGGTGAAGCCGAACTCGGCGATGCTCCTGGCGAGCTGCTGGACCTGCTTTCGCGGGTGCGTTCGGGCGTTGCGAGGGTTGGTCGAGAGCGCCGCAACCGGGCGCAATTCGACCCTCAGGTTCGAAGACATGATTTTCTCCACGCGCAAGCGGCTCGGAGCGCGCTGCGCTATGTTTGAGTCAGGGAAAAAATCAGGCTCGAACGCCTTGTTGCGGACGATTTCCGCACCGGGCCACTGGCACCGGCCAAGGCATGCTGCGCCACGATATGACGCCGCATTTCGGCGGGGCACAGCCCCGCGAGGCCTGTAACGAATTCTGCATGATGGGCATCGCGGCGTCGCCGCGATGCGGTAGGCACAGCCGTTACCGCATCGCCACCTTGCGTACTGCGGTAGTCACAGACATTACCGCAGCAATCCGTCGCCCCTAGTAAATGCCGCAGTTATCATTCGAACGCAAGCACGAGTTGCCTCGACGGAGGCGCGACGCGCTGCCGCTATGGCCAATGCCTCGGCGCACTCCACCGCCCGAGTAAGCCGGTCCCGTCGCTCGGTTACGCCGAGACGGGGCCGGCGCGCCTCATTCCATTTAGCGGTGCAACAATCGCACGGCATCGGTCGGCGTTCGGCCGACCAGGTGGGCCCCGAACGGGTTCGCCGTCATCCCCACCGCCGCGCTTGATCCGCCCCACCGTGCGGCGTCTCCTGCGGTCCCCGCGCTTCCGGGTCCGGGTCCCCCTCCGAAGGTGCACCGAGGATGCGGAGCGGTCCTTCGGGCATACTCACGCTGCGGCCGATTCCAGGGCCGCAATCTTCTGAAACTCTGTCAGTAGTTCCTGATGGTGCTGGCCGAGGTAGCGAACCACACGATCGTTCGCGAGCAGCCGTCCCAGGAAACCCTTCGCGACAACGAGGTCGAGGTTGTCGGCACCGTAGGACTGCTCCGCCAGCTTGAACTCGCGTTCGAGGTTGAGGGACTCGCGCTCCATCAGGGCGACCTGATCCTCGGTCAGGCCTTTCACCTTTTTGTCCCGATAGGCGTCCACCAGCTGGTCCCGAGGTGTCGCCGCGACCAGCGACTTGGCATAGGTGACCGCATACGTGCCCATCGCCACCATGAGCTCGGCGGCCTCGATCTGTCGAAGCGGCTCCATCTTCCTCAGTTCTGTAAAGGTGTTGATCGGAACGTGCTTGTCCTTGAGGATCTCGACGGTCTCCGGGCAGATCCCTTCGAGCAGGCGACGCTTCCGCCTGATCTCATCCACGTTCACGTTGAGGGCCTTGGCGATCCGCTCCTGCGGCACACCGCGCTCGACCGCCTTCAGGATCATCTTGTGCTCCTGAACAATGGCGATGCGGTTGACACGGCGGTTGTACGTGAACGCTTCATCGTCGGTGGACACGAGGCAGACCACCTCGCTCTCACCCATGTCCTTCATGACTTCGATGCGTAGATGACCATCAAGGAGGAGATATTTCCCTCGCTCCCCTCGGTCGCGCGCAACGATCGGTGGCTCAATGATGCCAACCTCTCCAATCGAAGCAGCGATCTGAGCATATTTGGGGGTCTTCTTGGTAGTGCTGGTGACGATCCGGAGCGGTTGAATATCCGCGATGGCGATGCGCTGGCCCACTTTCTCGAAGGCCATCTGGATTGACGGTGATGCTGCTCTGCGAGCCATCTTCAGGCGTGCCTGCCGGCCGCAAGCCGATCCGCCAGTTGCCGGGGAAAAGTGTCGAGGCCCTCGGCCCTAAGGAGCGTAACGAAATTCTCATCGGCCATCAGACTACGAAACGCCTCTGTGACGAACATGAGCCTGTCTCGGTTAGCATCCGCCTTGCGAATGATGAGGCGCTTCTTGTCTATGTCGGCGTTGTAGGCTCGAACCAAAGCGTCTGCGGACATCGACGTCTGCCGCTTGGTGCTGTTTACCCGCAGCCCTTTTCCGCGCCGGCGCCTTTGCTCAACGATGCGCTTGGCAATAAGGAGCTTGCGTCCGCGGAGCGCTTTGGTTTCGTAAGCCGTTTGGAGCGCCCTTTGCGTCCCGGCATCGTCTGCTTCGGCGATCTCGACCGCGACGCTCAATGGAATTTGGCCCGATTCCACAGCGCGGAGCAGACGAAGCTCACCCTTCCACAAGAGCCCCACAATTCCACGGACATATTCGTTCGAAAGGTCCGTCTTTCGAGCGATCTCAGTGTCGGTGTAGCCGCGCCTCTTGAGGCCCTCGATATCGCGTAGAAGGTCGACTGCTCGATGCTGCCTCCGCGCGCAGTTCTCCACCAGGCTCATAACCAAGCAATCTTCGGAGTCGGCGTCTATGACGATCGCCGGAATCTCCTGCTGTCCGAGGGCCTGATAGGCTTCGAGCCGCCCTTGGCCGCAAACGAGATCGTAGCCGGGTCCGTCCGGGTGCTCGCGGCGACTGACGGTGATGGGCTTCTTCAATCCGAGACGCTCGATGTTGGAGATAATCTCCCTGAAGATCCGCTTATTGCGGACGCGCGGGTTGACGACCGTGATCCGGTCGATGGGTATCAGCATCACCGCGGGAACTGCTGGCGCTTTGCTCATGCGACCTCCAGCAGGGAGACTCGCGCCGCCAACGCATACAGCGCGTCCAACGTCTCGTATCGGTAGGCATCCAGGGACATGCCGTTGTCTTCGGAAAGCCGGAGGCCCGACACCGACATGTCCAGCCAGGGCAGCAGGTAATAGTCCGCCACTGACCGGTTCTCGGGGTCCATCCTGATGGCGACGGTGATGTCGGGGTGGAGAACCGTGTCGAACCGGATGTGCCATCGAAGCGAACCCGCCGTCGTCCGCCGGCATCGCGCGATGACGATCGACACCGTGAACTCTCGATTGACAACGAGCAGATCCGTCAATGTGTCCCTCTCGACCGATCCGCCAACGCGCTCGATCTCGGACACCGCCGCTGACACGACGTCAGGATGCATCTTCCGGAGCGACTGGTTGATCTCGATGTAGCGGTAGTCGCGATCGGGCGTGAAGCCGACCAATGCGTAGGCGCGGAGGAGGCTGCCGAAGCGGTTCTGGTACGAGCTGCTCGATGGAAGCCGTTCGGCTTCGTCGATGATCAGGCCTGAAAGGTAGCCGCGATCCTGCAGCAGCTGTCGCAACTGGTCCAACATCTGGTCGTCGGTCAGCCGCTGTGACCGCTGCCGGATGATCGCCTGGGCCGCGTCGAACAGTGCGCGGCTGACCAGCGGCTGGAACACATCCCTGGCCCGGATCCACATCTCGGGATCGTTGCGGACACGCTTCTTCTTCAGCTTGAAGGACTGCCGGTTCCAAACGTTATCGCCCGTGTATTTGTCGTTGATCAGGACCTGGTGGACTGTACCGCGTGTCCAGGGTCGGCCGAGATCCGTCATGAGACGGCGTTCATTGAGGAGAGCAGCGATCTCCGCCTCGCCTTTCCGGTCCTCGACAAAGGTCCGATATATCCAGCGGACCACCTTGATCTCGTCCAATGGACCCGGGACGAGGATCACTCGGTCGGTCTGGATGCTCTTGTGCTCTCCGACCGCGAGTTCGCCCTTCGGTACCCCGCTCTGGTCGATCAGTCGGCGGCGGAGGCCGTAGCCGGCCGTTCCTCCCTGCCGGAAGCCCCGCTCAATCAATCGGCACTGACCAGCGAACACCTTGGCCGATAGCTCTCGGCTGTATTCGCCGGCCATGGCCCGCTTGACGCCTTTAACGATCGTCGCAACCGGGCTGCCATCATTCTCGAACTGCTCGGCGCAATAGTGGACCGCAATGCCTTCGCGGCGGCAGATATATTCGTAGTAGGCGCTCTCATCCGCGTCCTGGAAGCGTCCCCAGCGGCTTACGTCGTAAACCAGGATAGCGCTGAAGTCGGCTCTATGATGAACGACATCATCTATGAGCTGCTTGAGCGCATCGCGGCCGTCGATTCGAAGGCCGCTTCGGCCCTCGTCGGCGTAGGTCCGGACAATCTCAAGCCCACGCCGGTTGGCGTATTGCCGGATCGCATCGGCCTGGTTCTCCGTGGAGTACTGCTGGTGCTCCGTCGACATCCGGACGTACTGGGCAGCGCGTATGGGCTGCCTGCCAATATGTCCGCCGCTGTCTGAACCGCTTTCCGAAGGCACCAACGCAGGTCCTGTATCGGCGGCGTATGTGTCCGGTGCGCCAGTCGCGGCTCCCGACACATCGCGTTCCGGCCACCCTGTCCGGGCCATTCTAGATGCAGAGAGGCGGAAACATGTCTCTAAAAAGGGGCAAAGTTCTTCCTGGTCAAAATGACCGTGAAAATGTGCAGGCCAGATACGCCGATATTGTCGCCGCTGCGCTTCGAGCCGAGTTCGGAAATAGTCGTCGGACGGTGAAAGCTGTCATGCGGTGGACGGGCGTCACTGAACGCACGGCCAAGCAATGGCTCGCCGGCTACAATGGCCCACTAGGCCGCCATCTAATTGTTCTCATGGAAGAATCCGAGATGGTGTTCGAGACCGTTCTGATGGCATGCGGTCGGACGAACGCGCTCGCTGCGGCTCGAACCATCGCCGCACACGGCACGCTAATTGACGCGTGGGCGACGATGGAGCGCCTGCGCGCCGATCCGTACTACGCTAAGGGGGAAGTCTTCCTGCCGACACAAGCTGGTCGAATTCACGACCGGGATGACCGTGCAAATGACCGAGTAAATGGCCCCGATAGCAACCAAACCCCTGATATCCTCAACCAGCGGCAACGCTGGTACGTCGAGGCGCTGGCAGCAGGCACGAGCGTCAGGGCAAAGCGGCTCGCGGAGCGGTGGCGTATGTCGGAGAAGACGGCCCGACGCGACATCGCAAAGCTCAAGATGTTGGGTGTTGTGGAGTTTGTCGGTTCTCCGAAAGCTGGCCGATATCGGTTGGCTCGGGGCTAGCCGTTTACAACGCCATCGCCGCTTTCAAGAGCTTCCTTGGGCGTGAGCCACACCGCATTGAGGCTGCCCTGACGATTCGATTCTGAAGCGGCCGCCCCGTTTACCCGTTCTGAGATCGCCAGCTTGGACCGGCCTCCGGCTGCCGCCCACCGCGCGTAGCATACCCGCGGATGGGACTGCGGCTCCCGGCTCTCATCGTATCGGTCCAAGGACCCGATCGCGACGTCGTTGCGGTTCAGGCGACCTTTCTCAAGCCCACCGACGGTGTCGACACCGAGGTGGACGTTCGGCTCGCTCGGTGCCGGGTCGGTCAGGATGGCCAAGGCCCAGCAGGTCTTAGGCCTCGCGGAAGGAGTGGAAGATGCGCTTGCGGCTATGCAACTACCGGATGCCCCTGCTGGGCAAGCCTTGGGGCGGAAAGGCTCGCCACGGTCAGCATTCCGCCGGAGGTCGGGGAGATCCATCTCTTCTCCGACCGCGATGAAGCTGGTCAACGAGGGGCGGCGAAGGCTTCCGATCTGCATCGTCGCATTGGTCGGACCGTAGTCCTCCATCTTCCGCCCCTCCCGCACAAGGACTGGGGTGACGTGGCCGCCCAGCCGATGAGCGCAAGCGCGGAGGTCGCAGCATGACATCGATAGCGCTCCGGACGATTGAGGACGAGATCATCGTCGTGCAGGCGGAACGCATCAGACCTCTCGGAGGCCTCAAGGAGCTTGCCAGGCGCACGACGCAGCCGACGGAGAAGGTCCGCAACCCACCATCGCTAGCCTCGATCTCAGAAGCAGCAGCGGGTGCCTCGTCCACAGTCGGTGACCGGTTCGATGAGCGCGCGGCTCTGGTTGAGGTAGGAGCCGGCGTGCCGCGCCAATGGGCTGAGGCCTTCGCTCGGTTGGATGTCATCGCTCGGCCTCCCGACTTCACTGCGGAGAGATGGCGACAGCTGATTGATGACGGAGCGAGATTTCTTGACGTGTGGGCCGCGACATTCGTCCCGCCGATGAAGCCGACGCTGGTCGACGAGCCTCCGGCGGGAGCGGAGTGGATTCACGAGATCAAGCACGACGGCTTCCGGACGCTCTTGGTCATCGAGCCGGAAGGCGCGACCGCCAACACCTCGAGCGGCCTTGACTGGACGTGGCGCTATCGACGGGTCGTGAAAGCGGCCGGTCAGCTGGAAGTGGGCTCTGCCACTATCGATGGCGAGATGGTCGTCCAGGACGAGCGGGGGGTGTCTGATTTTGAAGGTCTGCGCGCGGCCATCGACCAGGAGCCTCACCGCCTGGTGTTCTTCGCGTTCGACCTTCTCCATCTCGACGGGGAGGATCTCCGGAACGCTCCGATCACTGCCGCCATCTTCCGGCTGAAGACCCGGGCCGGCTGGAAGGAGACGGCGGTCCACGAGGTTGCTCATCGAGGCGTTGCGGCTTTCCGGTTGTTGGATCGGGGGCGAGTTCGCGATAGTGGACGAGGATCGATTTGGCGTCTTATCGAGACTGGAAGCCTAGCAAGCTACGAGCATAGGCATAAGTGGTTCGGCGATGCGGAGGCGACCTGAAGTAAACCGCGAGAACCGGGAAGCTCGGATGCAGCTCGCGCAGAGGCGACTTTCTGAGAAAGAGCTTTCGCTCGGACCGGAAGAAGTCGCGCGGCGCAAGGCCTTAGTCGACGACAAACTCAGTCGACGAATGAGGTCGGTGGAAGTTGTCCGTGTTGTCTCGGACAGGTCCAATTCCAGGAGCGCAACGATGGGCCGGCTCGGGCCGGGGTCCCCGCTCCCGGTTTACGTGGCACCAAATCCAAAGCGGCGACGGAAACCGCTGGTCACGCTAACCCTGTCGTTGGAGGCGGGGAACGGCGGATGGTCAATTTTCTTGCCCGCATCCACGCTCCGAGTGGCTGGCGTCTCCCAAGACAGCACGTTCCAGCGCTGGTTCGACGCGGCCACCGGCGCCGTGAACCTCAGTGTTGCAAAAGCTCGGAGGGGGCGGCGTCAATCTGCGTTCCCGCGGCCATTGAGACTCAGTTGGGGCACGGAGCTCCCCGCTGGTTGGCCAGCAGTAACCGGCGCCCTCCTGCGGGTGTCCTTTTTCCCCGGGCACATCGCGATTATGCCAACGGAAGGCAAGCTGGATTCGAAACGTCCGAAATCGAGCCGCCTGCATATCGCCGGCGCGACGACCTACGGCGCGCCGGAACAACACCCACCAAGTCCGTTCGCGCACCTCGGCGTCCCCGATCTCGATTGGAGTGACTCGACAGCGGGAAAGCCGGCATTCAACGTCGAATAATCACGAGAGCGATGCTTTCGGCAGTGATCAGCAGACGCCGGCAGTCGTTGGCTGCCACGCGCTCGAGCGTGTGGCAGATGGCCTCGACATGCCAGTTCGGAATGAACCTTTGGTCGAAGCCGGGGTGCAGTTCGAGATAACAGCGCCAGACGAACGCGAACAGGCTCTGCCGAGCCTTCGCGTCGATCAGCTGGATGGGATGGATGGTCATTCCGCCTGGTCCGGCATAGTCGAGCGGCCGCCGAGAACGGCTTCGATCCGATCCGACGGGAGACCAGCGTCCAGCAGCAGCTGGCGCTCGAAGAACTGGAGGAGATCCAGCTCCGCCGCCGTGGCATCGGGCAGACCTGGAGGAGCAGCCGCTTCGCGTTCGCGTTCCGCCGATCCCGTCATGCGAAGCACGAAGTCGCGGGCGTCCTTCTTGCCCTCGATGGCGTCCTTGACCGCGCGGAACAGGATCAACTGCCTGCCCGACATCTTCTTCTCGACGCCGCCGATACGGACGGTCATTCGCTCGTCCAAGAACTGGTTCAGCATCGTGGTGACGTTCTTCGAGTCCCTCGGCCGGCCCTTGGGGTTGCCGCTCCGGCCCGGCTTGAACCGGCTGTGAACCGGCGGCTTGCCATAGCCAACCTCGTAGGCCGCCCCGGCGGAGGCGGCGGCCGTGGCGTTCTGCTCAGCCGCCGGGAGGTCTGAGGCGCGCTCGACCGGCCCTGGCCGAGGGTCGGCACCTGTTGCGGCTTGCCGAACGCGGTGGCGCACCGGGCCGAGCGGCGGCAGCGGGGCCGACTCGCGGAGCAGCAACGGTACGAGGAGCAGCAGCGCCGAAAACTGGACCGGAACCGTTGGCGCCGCGTCGTCGAGATTGCGGATGAATGGCGTGAGGCAAAACTCGCCCGCGAGTTCGTTGCAGCCTTGAGGGAGGCTGGCCCCGATCTTGACCAGAGTGTCGGCGACCGAACTGTTGGCGACTGGCTGGCCTGGGCTGAAGACCGGGCAACCGCGCTAGATCCACTGGCCCGCGGGGCCGCATCGACGTTTGAGCGCGTGGCATCGGTCACCAACTGGGAATACAAGGATTAGACGGCCTCTGCGCTCCCTGCTCACGAACCGAGAACTCCCTGTTCCGCGCTTAGGGAATTGGAGGCGGACGTCGCCGCACTCCGCCGTTTCGCCGACCCAAGAGCTGGATCGGAATGCCGCGAAAGACGACAAATCCCTGTTCTCTCCCTGAAAAACAGGGAGACGGGTTCGCAGGTGACTGCCTCCGCCGCCACACCTAACTATTTGCTAGCTATGGCGTTTTTTCCTCGCTGGCGTGCTAGCAAGGGCCCGAGACCTTTGAGTATTTCCGCCACTCAGGATTCTCCGCGCCACCGCCCAAGACAATTCGCGGGCTCACACGGCCGAAAAGCGGCGCCGATTCTCTGGAAGCCGTCCGCCCACTACGGTTGTCGCGCCGACTCCGGGCTAACGCCCGCGGGTGCGGTCACACAGTAGCGATTGGTCGGTACCGCGGTGACGCCCGCGGGTGCTTGCTGACGTGGCCGC
The DNA here is from genome assembly GCA_050181295.1 of Parvibaculaceae bacterium. Classification (GTDB taxonomy): domain Bacteria; phylum Pseudomonadota; class Alphaproteobacteria; order Rhizobiales; family Aestuariivirgaceae; genus JBFXDI01. The sequence continues at coordinate 33,931 of JBFXDI010000008.1, forward strand.
TCGCCAGAGGGCGCCCGATGTTTCCGCTGCTACGGCTCAGAGTGCAACGCACTCCCTCCCAAAGACGGCCAAGGTGCGTCAGGGGAAAGATTCCCTTTCGCAAAAAAGTGCGCAGCGTCCAGTGGTGGTGGGTGGCGGTCCACGACGTGCGTTCTTGGGCCAGCATTTGCCTGTCGAGCAATGGCTTCGGGAGCATGAACATCGGAATTTGCCCCGCAATGATGGCTCGCATATGCCCTTGCGGCCGGCACGACTGACGCTACCTGTCGGACTTTGACGGCTGTTCATCCCGCAGGGCGCTCGAGCTGGATCAGGTGATGGTTAGCGGCGGTTGCGCCACTCGACGGGAGCGGGGAGCCGTTGGAGGCCCCACGGTCCTAGCGACGGCTTCCAAGCCCGACCCACATGCCGGTTTCGTTGAAGGCGTAGGCCATCCGTCCGGCGACCGCGGGTGAGTACTGGTAGGGCGTCGCCTCCAGGTTATCGAGGACCCAGGCGCCGTTCGAGGTGGCGACCACGAGGACTGCGTGCTCCGGCACTTGCGGGCTGGCGAAGAGGACGACCACCCGCATCGATCCGGAGGGCAGGCCGAGGGCGCGGAGGATGAGATACTTGGCGATCGCGAAATCCTCGCAATCGCCGCCGGCGGCGAACAGCTCGAGGGGCGCAGCCCAGTAGTCGCCGCGGTCCGGGATGTAGCGGTTCTGATTGACGGTGGCGTTCACAGCCTCGAGGAGCCTGCCGGTCGGAATGGCGGCGAGCGCGGTCACGGCCTCGTCCCAGACCCGGGCGCCCGAAAGCGTGCCAATGGCGGCCTCATGACGCTGTAGCGTGCTGGCTAGCTGAGGCAGCGGCGTCACAGACAACGTCTGGACGTTGAGCATAGAATCGACGCCGATAAGGCTGCCTGCGGCAATTGCAGGCGGAGTGACTATGAAGGCCGATAATAGAGCAAGTGCGAACTTGCCAAAAAGACTCAACTTACTAGCGCCCGTCATCCCGTGCCACTGAAACGGAATTGTAAACTATAGTAGCGACCTCTGGGTCTTATTCTTCGCCGCCCCACCTGCCGACACAGCACTTGTCGCAGCCGGTCCATCAACCTGCGGGACTTACGGGGCATCCTGGGGTGCGACAAACTGCTGAATGAACGAGCTCTCCGCTAACACATTGAATAAAAAAGTGTTTTTTGCGGGCCGGAAACTTGACCCCACGGCACTACACTAGTAATGACACCAGGCATGCCGCTTGAGGCGGCTGACGGTCGAGCCGCCTTTCAGAAGGGCCCAAGCGCCAAAAGCCATGTCCGTAAAAAATGGGTTGCTAGCGACCTTGAGTACGCTGGCGCTGAGCACTGCGTCCATCACGACCGCCGCTGCTTCGGGTGCCGAACCTTTGCCCGGCCCGGCGCCGGCGGACGACGGCTTCTACGGCCTCGTCACCGCGCTGGCCGACCAGTGCCTGGTCGAGCAGCCGGAAGGCTATGCGGTCATCGTCGGGGACATGCGGATCAGCCAGTGCTGCGCGGTCCTGCGCCAGCTCGGTCCGGAGAACATGGACTTCCTGCAGGCAGTCGCTCTCGGCGACCGGAACGACCCGCGCCTCGCCGTCCTCAACCCCGATCTCGTGACGGTGCTCCTGAACTGCCAGGAAGTCGCGATCGAGCGGATCACCGAGCTCGCCCTGTCGACGGTGCCCGCCGCCGGCCCCGGCACTGCACAGGCCTGCTACGTGCTCTACACCGGCTAATCCGGACAACAAACGCGGCACGCTCGTCTATTCGCGGAGCAGCCGCCCGACGCGGGACGCGGTCAGGATGGCCGACCGCTCCTCCCATACGAAGGCCTGGGCCGCTGCCGCCACCGCCGCGAAGGGCCGGGGGTCGGCGATGATTCGCTCCAACGTCTCGGTCAGCGCGCGCAATCCTCTGCCGCCGGCCAACGCGAGGCGGCGCTCCACGAGAACCCCGCCGGCCGCGGTCACCGAGAGAAGCCCAAGGGCACTTGCCTCGAGGAAGGCAACGTCCGCCGCCGGACCCATGCCAAGACAGACGGCGACATCGAGCGGCTGGGCGCGCATCCAGGCCGCCTCCAGCGGATAGGCAATCTTTGGGCGCTCGAGGATCCTGACAAAGGACGCTGCCGGGTCCGCCGCATGCTCGGGCGGCAGCCACAACTCGAAGCTCTCCTTGCGACGCTCGCCGAGGGCGGCGAAGGCGGCCACGACATCGTCCGGACCGTCAGGCGGATCGAGCAAGGCAAAGCGGACCGGATGGGTGGGCGCGAACCGCCGCGGCCGATGGTAGTCGCGCCACAGCCGCGGATCGATGGCGTCGGGGACGATCCGCCTCTTGCCGGCGGCCACCACCCCGGGAACGTCCGACGGCAGCCAGATTTGAGAGGCCCGAGCGGCCAGGTCTCGCGGCAGCGCGTCGAGCGTCCCCTCCGGGCAATCGACGATGAGCGGCCGCCCCGGCGGCATCGCGCGGAGGAGAGCGGCAGTCTGCTCCGGCCGCTCCGCGAAGCGCGACTGAACAATGACGCGGTCGGCGGTGCGCACCGTCGCGAGGTCGTGGACCGACCCGAGCGAGAGGTCGATCGATCCCGCCTCGGCCAGCGTGAGCGGGGAGAGGAGCCGGCGAAATGCATCGCGGTCGGGGGCGTCGCCGGCGAAGACGACATGGACCCGAAGCGCGCCCGCCGGAGGCGTGTCGGACGGCATGCCGTCGCGTATCGCGCCGGCCAGTGCCGCCGCACGGCGATCGAAGCTGTGTTCGGTGCGGACGATGTCGGCGAACGCGACCCGGCGTTCGGCAGGACGCGACGCGGCCGCGGCGACCGCGTCGGGTAATGCCGCGCGGTCGGTGACGGTGATGGCGGCGCCCGGCATGAGCTGCTCGAAGCTCGGCATCGCGTCCGACACCGGCACGCCGGTGGCGGCGACCACGTCGAACAGGCGGTTCGATGCGATCCCGAAATCGCGCATGGCCGGCCAATGGTCGTTGAGCACGGCCACAGAGCCGGCATAGAGCGCCGGCAGCTCCTCGTTGGCCTTCATCGGGCCGCGCACGAGCTCGGGCGCGACTGCGTCCCATCCGCCGCCATAGAGCGCCGGTCCGAGGCCGCCCTCGATCGCCCAGCGGACGACCGGCCGGTCCGCCCCGCGGGTGTTGCCGACGAACGCCAGTCCCGAGCGCCGCGCCGGCAGCGGATCCGGCACGACGAAACGGTCCGAATCCGTCGCCTGATGGAGGGTCGCGATCGGACGGTCGAGGAATGTCCGCAGGAGGGCCGCGTAGCCGCGAGAGGCCACGAACACCGCGTCATAGGCGGCGATCTCGTCATGGCCGACCTGGTCGGGGTGGCTGATGACCCATAGCGCGGCGAAGGTGTCGCGTTCTGGATCGTAGCGCGCCGGGCCGCGCAGCACGATCACGATGTCGTCGCGATCGCGGGTCCGGTCGTACCATTCGTCCCGCCGGTCCACGCGGACGCGGTGCCCGAGCCTCCCGAACGCCGCGGCCAGCCCGTTCGCGAAATGGACGTCTCCCCATTCGGTTGCGGCCTCGCGCGGGGTCGCGATCTTGATCGCGATCGACCACGTGCGGCCCTCCAGCGTCATGCCGCGCGCCGCCCGGGGAATGCCGCCCGCGCTCCGCCAATCGCGGGCCGGCGTCTCCGGCTCCGGCTCGGCGAACACCTCGCGCCAATCGCTACGGCTCAGGAAATCGGTCAGCGGATCGCGGCCCCGTCGCTGCAGCCACGGCCGTTCCCGGAGATAGCGCGTCCCGTGGAAGCGTGGACTTGGCTCGAAGGCACGGTAGGCAGCGCGATACTGCGCCAGGGGCGTCAGCCCCTCGCGGCGTGCCGCCCGGTCGCGATACCAGGCATTGGCGAACAGGGGGTTGGGGTCGAAATCGGCCGCCGCTCCAGCCGTGAGATAATGGAGCAGCGGGTTGGCGCGGGTCACCAGCGTGCGCTCGTCGGGGGAGAGAAGCGGCGCGCTGTCCGGTTGGTCGAGACCGGCGAGCGCATGGAGGATGGGAACGCGCCGGACTTGTGCCGGCACCACGCGCGGCAACCGGCGGCCATCGAAAACGACGGCGCCGGTTTCGAGCCCTGCCAGCAGCGGCGCGAGACCGAAGAGCCGTTCGACCGCATGCGCAACCTGCCCGTCGCCGGCGGCGGCTGCCTCCCATTCGACGGCCGGCGGACAGAGCGCCGCGAGCGGGGCGAAGGCATCGACGCGGCCCCAGAACATCGTGCCGGCGAAGAAGCCCCAGTCGCGGGGCAACGCGCCGGCCGCGCCCGGCCATGCCGCGTCCGCCAGCCGGACGACGCTGGCGGCGTTGACCGACATGTTGATCTCGACCGACAGCAGGAGCTCGGCGGCCCCGATCGCGCCGAGCCCGCCATCCTTCGCAAAGGCCCCAGTGACGGCGTCGATGACGGCCGGGGACCCCATCGCCGCACGAGTGCCGGTCTCCCGCCACGCGCGCCCGAAGCCCGAGCCGCCACGCTTCGTATGCAGCTTCGCGAACAGCTCGCAGCCGCGATCCTTCAGAACGCGGAGGACGGCCAGGAACGGAAGGACGTCGAAGCCGACATCCGGCGTGTCGATCCATTCAGGCTCGACGCCGAGCCCGCGGAGCGCGGCGGCGACACTGCGGCTCTCGCGGAGCGGACCGGTGACGAGGACATCGAAATCCGGCGGCAGCGCGCCGATCCGGCCGAGCAGATCGAGCGCGACGTCCTCGTAATAGAGGTGAAGGACGAGAGCGCGACGCAAGGTCCCTCCACCGCTCAGAGGCCGCGCGCGAGCATCTGGCGAGCGTAGTAGGCGGTGAGGAAGACCGGGCTCGGATCGTAGCCCTTGGCCGCGCCCTTGGTGAGATAGTGGAGCGCGGGATCGGCGCCGCCGACCTCCGGATAGGTCGCCCGGTACCAGGCGGCGTCGAGGAGCCCGCTGTCGCGGATCAGCGCCGCCCGCTCCTCCAGGGTCTCTGGCATCGCCTGGATCCCTCCGCGCTCGGTCGGCGCGGCAGGCGAGGGGTCCGGTGCCTCGCCGCCCGCGCTGCGCGGGGTCAGGTCGATGACCGAATCGAACTCCCATTTCTGCTGCAGGAGCTTCATCCGCGCCGCGGCGCGCGGCGTGGGCCGCGCATGGGGAGCGGCGCCGTAGATCGCCTGCGGCAGATATTCGAACGCGAAGCCGAGGATGCGAAACGGCGTGAAGTCGGAACTGCTGGTCAGGAACACCGGCTTGAAATCCAGCGCGCGCCGCTGCCGCGCCGAGATCGTCTGGATCACCGCATCGAGTGCCGGGCCCGCGAGGCCCAGCACGATGACCGCCATCACCGGCAACGTCCGGCCGGCAAGGGACAGTGCCGCAAAGCCGGGGCTCGGGACGAGCGGCTGGCTCGGCCATGCCGAAGCCGGCCACCAGTTGACGCTTTCCATGGCCGGCACCGGATCGAGCCGGCCGATCGTGGACCGCGCCGGCAGCATCGGGCGAAGCGTCGTCGCCGTCCCGTGCCCGACACGCTCTCCGAGCGCGCGCGTGATGGTCTCGATATGGCGGAACTGCATCTCGACCCGCTCGCGCAGGCGCTGCAGCTCGAAGTCGTCCGCCTGCGCCGCCTCGTCGCCGCGATCGTCGTCGGCCATCAGGCGACCCCGCCCCGCATCCGCGCCTCGACGATCCGCGCCGCCACCCGCGCCCCGTTCACGATCCCCGCCTTCCGGCAGTTCTCCGCGAGGAAGGCCCGGGCCGGCGCTGCGAGGAGGGCCGAGATCATGACCGGCAGCTCGTGGAGGTCGCGCTCGTCGAGGTCGAGCGCGAGGTCGTTCTCCTGGGCGAACCGGGCGCGGCCGCGCTGATCGTCCATGGTCGGATGGGTGTTGGCGATGAAGATCGTCGGGACGCCATAGGCGACGATCTCATGGAACATGTTGTAGCCCGCGGCTGAGATCGTGAAGTCGAACGCCCGGTAATACTGCGCGAAGGGATGGCCGCGAAGGATGCGGGCCTCCGGCCAGAGCGGCGGGAGCGCGGCTGCCGTCGACCACTCGGCGATCGCGACCTGCACGCCCGGGAATCGCCGGAGCTCGGTCACGATCCGATCGATCATGGCGACGATGTCGCGATTGGAGCCGCTGCCGAGCTGGATCAGGACCGCCGGCCGCGCGGGATCGAGGCCTATGGTAGTCGCGGCCTCCTCGCGCGACAGCAGCTCGTCCGGCTCGAGGAGGAGGATGGGGTCGACCGCGGCGGTTTCGTCCCGGCGGGCCGCGGTCGTCCCGCTGTCGGCCGCGGACGCCAGCTCGCCGGGCTCGATGATCGCGTCGCAATAGACGGCGTTCCCGATAAAGGACATCGTCGCGTCGCCGACCATGCCCTGCCGCAGCCACACCAGCCCGCAGCCGCGCGAGCCGGCGGCGCGGACGAGCCCGGGCGTCGGACCGTTGCCGTCATAGACCACGACCCCCGCATTGTAGGCGTCGATCAGATGCTCCAGCTCGGCCTGGAACCAGCCGTCCCATTCCTCGGAAGGGACGCCGAGATAATGCGCGTTCGGAACGTATTCGGCCGTGAAGCCGAACGATTCGATCGTGTCCGCCGTCTGCGCCATCGAGACGAACACCGGCTCGGCGGTCGTCATCCGCCGGGCCACCGCAAGGAGCCTCGTGACGTGACCGAGACCGGTTCCGTTCGAAGCGAGGAACAGCGCCACCGGCGCGCCGCGCTGTCGCGGTCCTTCGGCTGCTGGGGCGACCGGCCTCGTCAGCCGCGACGCCGCCGCGAGCGCCGCGGTCCGCGTCGAGCGCCGGATCACCGGATCGACGATGTAGCGGCGGAGGAGGCCGGCCGCGTCGCCGGGTTCGCAATAGAGCGGACCTGGTCCATAGCGCGGCCGGAGCGATGGTGGCATCAGGACCGGCCGGCCCTTGCCCAGCATCGCGGCGATGATCGCATCCTGCGGTGCCTCGGGCGCCGAGGGGAAGTGCAGGAGAGCGTCCAGCCCGTCCAGATACCGCCCGACCGACAGCGTCTCGGGATCGAGGATCGTCCAGCCGCCGGACAGCCGCATCGCACGCGGCGGCGGACGTCCCAGGAGCCGGACGTCGAAGCCCCCATCCTCAGGGAACAGCCGGGCCATGGTCTCGTTCGCGCTCGGCCAATCGCCGGCGGTCGTTCCGACTGCGCCGATCCTGAACCGGTGTCCGATGGTGGCCGGCTCTTCCGTCGGCGCAGGTGCCGGCAGCAGCCAGTCGTCCGCGGTCAGAGCGAAATCGGGATGGGCCTTGGCGAGTGCGGCGCGCTCGGCGGCGCCGGCCGGCGCGAACAGGAGCGTCTCGAAGAGCCCGGAGAGCCAGCGCCTGGTGGCGCCGAGGGTTGCCGACGGAGCCCGGTCAATGACGATGACGGCGCGGGGTGCGTTGAGGCCGCGGAGCCGGGCGGGCATCTCGTTGAATCGGTGGATGCCGTGGATCACGCATTCGGCGGCCGTCACGCGCCGGGCGGGATCGATCGGATCGGCAAGGCCCAAGGAGACGCACGCCTGGATGTCCGGCGCGATCAGCGGCAACGAGCCCTGTGTCGGAAGATGCGCCAGCGCCACGCGCCGTCCCGCGGCCGCATGCGCTGCCGCCTCGGATGCTATCCGGAGCGCTGCTTCGCCACGGATCGTCATGTCGCCCATCAAGGCGACGTCATAGGCAAACTGCGCCGCCCCGGGCGAGACCCGGCGTCGCTGCTTCGCGCCGGCTCCCTTGTCCCGCGGCGGCCGCTTAGCCATGCGCGCCGCTCTCGCGAAGGATGTGCTCGGCTGTCGCGGCGATGGTGCGCGTCAGCGCGGGCCAGAGGCCGGCATTGTCGAGTTCGTACTGATCCTCGCCGGTGCCGGGATGGGGCATGATCGGCGGCTCGTCCGGACAGAACTCGGCGATGAAGGCGGCGTTGCTCTCGGCGAATTCCAAGTCGAAGGCGCGCGCCTCGGCGGGCGACATCAGCCCGCCGGAGGAACGGGTGTCCTGGAAGACGGTCTCGAGGGCCGCGACCACGCGGGCGATCACGGGCTCCGGCACGATCGCAAGCCGCATCTGGATGACCGCGCGAACGGCGAACCAGGGCAGGCTGCGATTGTAGATCTGGGGCGCGCCCTCGACCACCGGCGGACCTTCGAGCCCCGCCGTGTCCAGGAAGTGCGGAATGATGTTGCCGCCGGGGAAGCGCCCGACATCATAGGCCTTCGCGACGACCGCCTCATGACCGAACACCGCCGCCCATTTCCGGGCAAAGGCGAGGAAGTCGAGCGCGCCGGTATAGCGGCGAGCGTAGAGCGGAATGCTGCGGCGCTCGCGGTTGTAGGAGACGTCCGTGCCGTAGATGCCCTCGATGATCGACGATTGGCGCCGATAGTAGAACACGACGCGTGCCGGCAGATCGAAGGTCCGGGCAATCCGTTCGATGGCCGGCGCCGGCAGCCGATCGAACTCCTCCGAGCTCAGGACGATGCGCGGCGCCGCCGAGGCCGCGATCTCGTCGCGGAGCCGGCCGAGCAGGCGGTCGGGATCCTCGCGGATGAGGCCGGTCAGGGACCAGGGAATGTGGTGGTGGCCATAGAGATGGGCCGCACCGGGGGGTGGCCGGCCGGTTTCCGGGTAGAGGATGCCGTACTGGTCGAGGATCGCAAGGTTCTGCCAGAAATGATGCTGGATCGCCGTCGTGCCGGTTTTGTGGACGCCGACATGGATGACGATTTCGCGCGGCGCAGGGGCCTGCGCCTCGAGGGGCCTGGCGTCGATTTCGGCCGCCGCTCCGGGCTGAGGACTGGTGGGGGTCGTCATCGCGGACTCAGCGCTGGGCTGGCACCGCCGGTCGCGGGCCGGCTCCTCCGATCCCGCCGGCACGTCCCTCCTTCGGCGGCACGCTGACGGCGTCGCCCTTCACGACCACGTTGCCCGCGCCGGCGACCGCAACGGCGATCGCGCCGAGATCGCCGGCCGGCCGCGGGCTTGCGCGGAGAGCGGCGGCAAGAGCGCTGCGCCGCCAGATGACGGCGCCAAGGTCTAGCGGCACGTTGCCCGCGGCGAGGAGGTCGTCCCGCAGCTCGGCTGCGTTGCGCGGGCCCGTCGGCATCGACCGTCCGCCGCGCCCCCTCTGCGGGAGCGCCCATGCGGCGTTGACCGCATCATCGGCAAACGCGTCGCTGAGCCGCGACACCAGCCCGGTTTCGGCCCGGCCGTCCGCCGGCATCACCCAGAGATAGTCCGAGCTGGCGGTTGCGGCTGCGGCGTCGAGCGCGTCGGCCAGCGAGGCGTGTGCCCGGCTCCGTTCGACGATGCGGACCTCGCGCCGCGCTTCGGCGGCGACCGTCTCGATCAGCACGCGGACGCGCGATCCGAGCTGGCGCGCCAGGACGACGATCTCATAGACGGGCACCGATTGGTCGAAGACGCTCGCAAGCCGCCCCCTGAGGCCGGCCGGCTCTTCCTCCGCGGCGAGGATGACGGCGGTGACGGCCTGCAGCGTCGGGTCGGCGACCGAGAGGAGGCGCATCATCCGGGCCGCTTCCCCGTCCGTATCGGGCTGCATTCGCCGCGGCGGCCGAACAGTGCGCCCGGACGTCCGTTCGAGCAGCCCGACAACCTGATAGGCGAACGCACCGACATCGGCGAACGGGACGAGCCGCGCATCGTCGCGTCCCGCGACAAGCTCGGTTCCCGCGCCGCTCCCTTCGAAGAGCACCATCGGAATGTCGGCCGCGATCGCATCGAGAACGGCCGAGGCCTCGGCATCCTCGCGCGCGGTGAAGGCCAGCAGATCCGCCTCGGCGACGATGTTTGCCAGATCGGCCGAGTCGGGCCGGAACTGCAGCCGGCCGTTGCGGATGCCGGCCTCGAGCCACCCGCGCAAGTCCGGCTTGATGTCCCCGACCCAGAGGAAGACGACATCGTCGCGGCGCGCGGCAACGGTGCGCGCAGCCGCGGCGAAGAGATCCGCGCCCGACTGCAGCGTTGCGGGCCCGACATTGACGACGAGCCGGGTTCCGGCCGGGAGGTCGAGGAGACGCAGCAGCCGCTGCCGCGCCCTGGCCGTGGGCCGCGTCGCCGGCCGCTCGGCAGGGGGAACGACGAGCGCCGTTCCCGCGACCGGCCCGAAGGTCTGCTCGAACGCCGACAGCACGACGGCAGTCGAAGCCACCACCGCATCCGCCTCCCGCGCGATGGCCCGCGCGGGCTCGGCGTCGCTGCGGGCGCGGATCGCGATGGGCAGTTCCCCGATGAGCGCCAGGCTGCGGATGTCATGACGGCGGGCCGCCCGCGCGGCGGCACCGGACGCGGCGCCGTAGAGAAACGCGACGGGCCGGCCCGAGCGGCGAAGCCGGGCAAACAGCGCGTCGAGATCGTCCGGCTTGGTGGTGGTCGAGACGCTCGCGAAATCGCCCGGATCGCGAGGGACGGGCGAAGCGTCGAGCTTGACGAGATGCACCTCGCAGCCGAACCGCCGGGTGAGAATCCCCGCTGCTTCGCCGAGGCGCCGGCGCACGTCGTGCTCGCCCCATTCGGCGGTGACGAGAAGGACCCGCGCGCGACCCTCGTCGCTGCGCTGGCCGACGGCGGCCCGGGCGGTGGCATTGAGGTAGGCGGAGCCGAAATGGACGTCCGGCTCGAGATACGCGCCTTCCGCCCACTCGTTCCAGGCGTTGATGAACACGACCGCCTCGCCCTCGATCCGGTTGCGGCGGGCGCCGGCGATCAATTGCTCGAGCCAGCCCTGATATTTGAGCGGGGTCGAGCCGGTCATGACGACGCCGCGTCCCTGGCGGCGGGCGTCGTTGTCCCAGCTCGGAAAGGCGGTCTTGATCAGCGGAAAGTCCGGCTGCGGGACGCCGAGCGAGGCCTCCACGACGTCGTCATACTGGTACACCCAACCGGAGAACCCGTGATCGAAGAACTCGATCTTCGGATTGCGCGGATGGACGTCGGCCATGATCTTGTGCGGCGGGAACTCCACCGCGCCGTCGAGACCGAACGGCGTCGGGTTGTGGTCGGTGAAGGTCTGCGCCATCAGGAAAAGCGGATCCTCGCCGTCGCGCTCGCGGAGAAGCCGGCGCCACAAGGCGAACGTCTCGGTGGCATTCGGGACGATGCCGGCGCGATAGATGAAGAACAGCGGCCGGCCGTTCAGCCGGATGTAGCGGGGGTCGCGGAAATGCCGGGCGAGGTCGTCGACCAGAGCCTCGGCGTCGTCGGCCCGGTAGTCCTGACGGATCAGGATCTCCGATTCCGAGCCGTCCCAGCGGCGCGACCAGTTCTCGTTGGCCCAGAGGATGCAGAACGGGAAGTCGAGATCCGGCCGGTCGAGGAACGCGTCGACCGGACCCTCCATGAGCCGCTTGCCGTTGAAATTGTAGTAGTAGAAGCAAAAGCCGAAGAGGCCAGCCGCCCGCGCCACGTCGATCTGCCGCCGCATCACGGAGATGTCGCGAAGATCGTAGAAGCCGAAGTCCCGCGGCACCCGGGGCTGGTAGTGGCCCTGGAAGCGCGGATTGCCGCGCGAGAGATTGGTCCACTCGGTGAACCCCGTGCCCCACCACTCGTCGTTCTCGGGGAAGGGGTGGAACTGCGGCAGGTAGAACGCGATCAGCTTCGCAAGACGGTCGCGGCCCGCTGCGATCTCCGGCTGGAACTCCTCGAACTCCTTGGCGGGGCGCGAGAATTTCCGCACCTCGGTCGCCGCCGACGGCTCGGCATTGGGGTCGGGATTGTAGTTGAGCCGCTTCCCGACCTCGAGAAAATGGACCAGCGGATTGTCGTCGAGGCCGTGCAGGTAGCGGCGGCGATAATAGGCGACGTCGAACCACGGGGCCGGATTGCGATCCTCGCGGTGGCCCTGATCGAGGAAATGCTCGAAGGGATCGACGCCAGCCTTCACAACATCCGGGTTTTCGCGGCGGTAGTACTCCGTGTCGAACGCGAAATTGGGATCGTAGCGGCCCGTGCTTCGGCTCAGGAGGTAGTGGCTCAGTGCGTTGATATCGTCGAAGGAGCCGAGATAGCGCTCGCGGTACCAGGCCGGATCGAACCACGGCACCGGGCGGAGGCCGCGGCGCTCGCCCTCCGCGAGGTAGTGCAGGAGAGGGTGCTCGACCGGGCCGGCGACCTGGACCTGCCGATAGAAGACCGGATCGAAATGGGGATTCGGCCAGCGATTCTCACGTTCGCCGGCATCGACATAGTGGATGACAGGGTCGACGCCCAGCTCGGCGACATCGCGATAGCGGCGGCGATACCATTCGGGATCGAACAGCCCGAGTTCGACCAGCTTCGCAAGCTCGCCGCGGTCGAGACGCGGCGCCTCGGCCCTATTCTCAGCAGGATGGGGCGGCGGGAAGTCGGGTCTGGCGGCTTCGCTCGGCGCCGCGCCCCGCGGCCGCCGGCCGTCACCCGGGCGGGCGGGACGACCCGCAATCGCGCCTTCCCGTCCGATCCGGGCGCTGCCGCGGTCGGAGCCTTTGCGTCGCTCGGTCAATTCTGCTCCTGCCCGCCTGCCGCTGTCTGCCGTCGGCTCCGGGAAGCGGCATCAACAGGCGGTCAGCGCACTACTCATCATACTCGGGAGGTGCGACGCAATCCCCGGTTTCCCCGCGACTCCCACTAGGCGATCATCCTGTCTTAAAAGCGCTATTCACTTCGTCGACAAGGCTGCTTCGCCTGCGTTCGATGTCCGTTGCGGGCGGCCGGTGGTCGCCGCCTCGGCGACCCTGCTGGAGCCCGCATGACAACCGACACGGATGCGCTGGTCGCGACGTTCCTAGACACCTGGTCGCAGATGTCGCCCGAACCGTTCCTCGAACGCTATGGCGCGGTCGAGGAGGAGGTGTGGGAGGACCGCCTGCGCGCCTCGATCACGCAGCCGGTCCAGGACGGGTTGACCTTTCCCCTGATGCCGCCGGTCGCGGTCCAGGAGAGGATCAACGGCCATGCCGGCGAGACGGCGATGAACGAGGCGATGCGGTTCTACCGGGTGACGCTCGCCTATTGCCAGCGGCTCGAGTTCGACGTGACGCGCAACCGCACGCTGCTCGACTTCGGTACCGGCTGGGGCCGCACCATCCGGCCGTTCATGAACCGCATCGAGCTCCGCAACCTTCACGCCTACGATGCCATGCCGATGTTCTGCCAGATGGCGCGGCTGCTGAACCCGTACATCACCGTCACGAGCGGGCCGGACGTGCCGCCCACGATCTACGACTACCGGCAGTTCGACATGGTCGTGGCCTACTCGGTACTGACGCACCTGCCGCCGAACCTGGCGCGATCATGGTTCGAGGAGTTCGCCCGCATCCTCAAGCCGGGCGGCCTCCTCATCATCACGACCTGGGGGGCGCGCTTCCTCGAGACGCTGGTGAAGGAGGAGCAGCGCATGAAGGCTGGCCAAGAGATCCACTGGTTCCACAAGCAGGTGATCGAAGCGGCAGGGAAGCTCGACGACATCGCCCTGGCCCACAAGGGCGGGCAGATCGTCTTCATCCCATCGAGCGTCAACCCGAATTATGGCGACACGCTCATGTCGCCGAAGGCAGCGCGCGGCCTCAGCGTGAATGGCCTCGAGCTCGCAGCCTATGACGACAGCGCGCTTCCGCAGGATCTGTTCGTGTTCCGCCGCGTCTGATCCATTGTTGGCGCGGCATCCACTTCTCGGATCATGCGCTAGCGGATCGGCGGCAGTTTCGGCCGGTTCTCGATCTCGATCACGAGCGGGGCGGCGAAGCGGCGAAGATGCCCGCTGAAATGCAGCGCCGCCCCGGCGGCGCGAAGGCGCTCGACGATCGCTTGATGACCGCCAGCGGCCGCAGCCGAAGCTGCGCTTTCTCCTCCGCTGTTCTGGACGTCGAGATTGGCGCCGGCGGCGATCAGCGCCTCGACGACGGTCAGCCGGCCTGCGCGCGCGGCAAGGATCAGCGCCGAATTGCCATCGACGTCCTGCGTGCCGACATTGGCGCCGCCGGCGAGGAGGGCAGTCACCACGTCCAGCGCCCCGGCGGCTGCGGCCTTCATGGTCGCAGTCGCGCCGCGCCGGTCCTGCGTGTCGAGCGCGGCGCCCGCCTCGATCAGCAGCGCAACGACGTCCGCCCTCCCGTGGGCGGCCGCACGCATGACAGCGGTGGTCCCGGCGCCGTCCTGGACGTCGATCGCGGCGCCGGCGGCCAGCAGCATGATCACGGCTTCGGCCCATCCGCCCTCCGCGGCCAGGGCCAACGCGTTGATCCCCGATCTCTCCTGGATGGCAATCGATGCGCCGTGGTCGATCAGCGTCCGCATCACTTCGGTGCGTCCGCCGGCGGCCGCTACCATCAGGCTGGTGAAGCCCCTGGCGTCCTGGCCGTTCACATTCGCGCCGGCCTCCATCAGCGCCGCCACCGTAGCGAGCTGCGCCTGGTCCGCGGCCCACGCCAGGGCCGAAAGACCGTCGGCGTCCTGGAGGTCGAGCGAGGCTCCGGCCTCGATGAGCTCGCCAACCAGCGCGACGTCGCCGCGCGCGGCGGCGACGATCAGCGCGGTCTGCCCGCGAAGGCCCGGAGCGTCGATCAGAGCACCGCCCTCGAGGAGCAGCGCGACGAGACCGCGGTCGCCGTCGGCGGCGGCGATCTGGAGCGCGGTCAGTCCGGCGGCGCCGGCGCGCTGGTCGGCATTCGCCCCGGCTGCCAGAAGCGCGGTTGCGATCGCGCCCTCGCCATTGGCGACGGCAATCATGAGCGGCGTGACGCTCGCGGCATCGGCAAGGTTCGCGTCCGCGCCGGCCGAGAGCAGCGCGGCCGCCATGTCGCCGTGTCCTTCCTGGGCCGCGACCCAGAGCGGCGTGGCGCCGCCAGGGCCCGGGAGGTCGGGATCCGCGCCGGCGGCGAGAAGGGCCGCCGCCAGCTCCGTCGCGCCGGCCTGGGCGGCGATGAGAAGCGCGGAAGCGCCGCCATTGTCGAGGCGGAAATCGGGATTGGCTCCGCGATCGAGGAGCTCGCGGAGGTGCTGGAGGTCCGCGTCGAGAATGGCCTTTATGACCGCCGGGCTCAGCAGCATCGCGACGGTCGCCTCGTCCAGCGCGCCGGTGACCGCAAGCGCGTTGTCCGCCTGGTACTGCCGGAGCGCGTCACCGACCTGGACATCAAGCGGCTCCCCCCTGCCAACATAGCCAAGATCGGCCAGAGCGCGGCCGGCATCGAGGAGGAGGGCATCGGCCTCCTCCTGGGCGACGCTCGAACCGGCCATGAAAACGACCGCCGCGATCGTCAATAGCGGCGCAGGGATGAGCTTAACAGGCATGCTTCCTTCCTGGAACGCGCCGGATTCCGAGACGCATGGGATAGTTCGTCGGTGATTTCGGTGGTGCAGGCACCGCCGGGTCACACGACCGCGACCGCTCGTGCCGGCATCGATGGCATCAGAGCCGCTCTTCGGCAATGCTCCGGAGATAGGCGCCATAGTCGGAGGTGTTGAGCTCGCGCCCGAGCGCCATCAACTGGTCGCGATCGATGAAGCCCATCCGGAAGGCGGCTTCCTCCGGACAGCCAATTCGGTAGCGCTGGCGCTTCTCCAGCGCCCGGACGAACTCCGACGCCTCCAGCAACGATTCGGGCGTTCCGGTATCCAGCCACGCTACCCCGCGGCCGAACCGCTCCACGGTCAACTCGCCCATCTCAAGATACATCCGGTTGAGATCGGTGATCTCGAGCTCGCCCCGCGCCGACGGTTTGAGCCGGGCGGCGATCGATGTCGCCTTGCCGTCATAGAAGTAGAGCCCGGTCACCGCCCAGTTCGAGAGCGGTTGCCGGGGTTTCTCCTCGATGGATGTCGGACGTCCGTCGGCATCGAATTCGACGACGCCGAAGCGCTCCGGATCGGTGACGCTGTAGGCGAAGATCGTGGCGCCCTGCGTCCGGCCGGCGACGGCCTGAAGGGTCTCGGAAAGGCCCTGTCCATAATAGACATTGTCACCGAGGATGAGGGCCGAAGGGGCGCCGCCGACGAACTCCGCCCCGATGACATAGGCTTCCGCGAGGCCTCCCGGAGCGGGCTGCTCGACATAGGACAGGCGAAGGCCCCAGCGTTCGCCGTCACCCAGCAGCCGACGGTAGCTCGGCAGGTCCTCGGGCGTGGTGATGAGGAGGATGTCGCGGATGCCGGCGAGCATCAGCGTCGTCAGCGGGTAGTAGACCATCGGCTTGTCGTAGACCGGGAGGAGCTGCTTGGACGCCGTCAGCGTGATCGGATAGAGGCGCGTGCCGCGCCCGCCCGCGAGGATGATGCCTTTCACGCGCTGCTCTCCCGATGTTCTGGCCGTTCCGACTTCGCAAGCTCCCGAAGGCACTCCGTAACGCCCTCGCGCCAGTGCGGAAGGCTCACGCCGAAGGCCGACCGGAGGCGGCTGCAATCGAGCCGCCCATTGGCCGGCCGCCGCGCCGCGGTGGGATAGTCGGCGCTCGGAATCGGAACCACCTCAGGTACCGGCCAGCCATACCGGCCCGCTTCCGCGAACGCCGCCTCGGCAAGGCCACGCCAGGTCGTCTCGCCGGTGCCGGCCGCGTGATAGAGGCCCCATGGGGCGGCGGCACCGCGCTCCATGGTCTCGCGCGCGATCCGGATGATGGCGGCCGCGAGGTGGGGCGCATAGGTCGGGCAGCCATGCTGGTCGTCAACGACCCGGATGACGGGCCGCGTCGCGGCGAGCTTGAGCATGGTCCGCACGAAGTTGGCGCCATAGGGCCCGTGCACCCACGCCGTGCGGAGGATGATGTGCGCCGGCTGCTCCGCGGCGAGCGCCTGCTCTCCGGCAAGCTTCGAGCGGCCATAGACGCCGAGCGGCCCTGTCGGATCCTCCTCGACATAGGGCGAGGCCTTCGTGCCGTCGAAGACGTAGTCGGTCGACAGGTGGATCACCGGGACGTCCGCCCGGCGCGCGGCCGCGGCGAGCTTTCCGGCCCCTTCGGCGTTGATCGCGAACGCGGCCGCTTCCTCCGACTCGGCCTTGTCCACCGCCGTGTAGGCTGCCGCATTGACGATGAGGTCAGGCTCCGTCCGCGCGATGGCATCGCCGAGCGAGGCACCGTCGGTCAGATCGATGTCGGGCCGGCCGAGCGCGACGACGGCAACGGACGTTGATGCCATCTCCGCGAGCGCGCGGGCGACCTGACCGGAGCGTCCGATCACGAGCAGCTTCATGGCCGGCTGGCTGCGGTGGTCGCCTGGATCAGCCCCAGTCGCTCGCCCGCGTAGACGCCGAGGATCGGCTCCCACCAGCTCCGGTTGTCGATGTACCAGGCGACGGTCTTGCGAAGCCCGCTGTCCAGCGTCTCGACGGGCCGCCAGCCGAGCTCGGCTTCGATCTTCCGGGGGTCGATCGCGTAGCGATGGTCGTGTCCCGGACGGTCGGCGACGAAGGTGATGAGACGATCATGCGGGGCGCTGCCCGGAACGAGCGCGTCGAGCACGGCGCACAGCGACCGGACGAGCGCCAGATTTGTCCGCTCGCTGCGGCTCCCGATATTGTACTTCTCGCCGGGGATGCCGCGCCGAACCACGAGGGCGAGCGCCCGCGCGTGATCCTCGACGTGGAGCCAGTCGCGCACGTTGGAGCCGTCGCCATAGACCGCGATCGGCTTCCCCCGCAGCGCGTTGATGATCGCGAGCGGGATCAGCTTCTCCGGATAGTGGTACGGGCCGTAATTGTTGGAGCAGTTCGACACGATGGTGGGGAGGCCGTAGGTGCGGTGCCAAGCCATCGCGAGGTGATCGGCGGCCGCCTTGCTGGCCGAATAGGGCGAGCTCGGGTCGTAGGGCGTCCCCTCGTTGAACGAGCCGTCCGGGCCGAGGGAGCCATAGACCTCGTCGGTCGACACCACGAGGAACCGGAAGGCCGCGGCGCGGTCCGCCGGCAGCGCGGACCAATAGGCGCGCGCCGCCTCGAGCAGCCGGTACGTCCCCACGATGTTGGTGCCGATGAAGGCAGCCGACCCGGTGATCGAACGGTCGACATGGCTCTCGGCCGCAAGATGCATGACCGCCGTCGGCTGGAAGTCGGCCAAGGCCGCCATCATCGTGTCGAGATCAGCGATGTCGGCCTTCAGGAACCGGTAGTTCGGGCGGTCGGCGATCGACGCCAGCGATAGGAGGTTCGCGGCGTAGGTCAGCTTGTCGACGTTGAGGACCTCGACCCCTTCGCCGACCAGCATGCGGCAGACGGCCGAGCCGATGAAGCCGGCGCCGCCGGTGATGAGGATGCGTTCGTCCGTCATGCCCGCCCCTGGCCGCCATCGTTGCGGTAGACGAAATACGCCGGAAGATCCGCCAGCCTCGGGTGCTTGCGGTCTTTGTCGGAGAGGATGGCGCGATCGGCGGGCACCGGCCACGCGACGCCGAGCGCCGGGTCGTCGAAAGCCAGGCCCTTGTCGCTTTCGGCCGAGTAATAGGCGGTGACCTTGTAGAGGACCTCGGTGTCAGGCTCGAGCGTGCAGATGCCGTGCGCAAATCCCTTCGGAACCCAGAGCTGCGCCCAGTTCTCGGCGGAGAGCACTGCCGAGACGTGCTGGCCGTAGGTCGGCGAGCCCCGCCTTACGTCGACGACCACGTCGAGCACAGCGCCGCGAGACACCCGCACCAGCTTGTCCTGGGCATGGGGCTCGCTCTGGAAGTGAAACCCGCGGATGGTGCCCGTCTCGGCCGAAAGGGAATGGTTGTCCTGGACGAATTCCCCGACGATCCCCAGCTCGGCGAAGCGAGCCTTGTTGAACGTCTCGCTGAAGAAGCCGCGGTGATCGCCGATCCGCCTCGGCGTGACGAGGAGCACGTCCTTTATCGCTAGTGGGGACACTTCCATTCCGGCAACTCCGCACGTCTCAGCGCTGCCGGCATTTAGGCGGATGTCTTCCGCGTCGGCTACCCGGTGTGACACTGAAGGTCAGGACGTGCAGGCGGTTTGGCGGGTTGGCTTACCACCTCCAACCTCGCAGCCCTGGTCCGGATGAACAACCTTTGTAGCTCCGACAGCTAAGGGAGCGCTTCGAAGCCGAGCAACTGTTCGGCGCGACGACCACGGCATCACTCCCTGTCGCTGGTAGCGAAGCTGGCGCCGTCCAACGCGCGCGCCCAATTTGGATGCTCCGATCCGTTGAGCTCCCTAGTCCGACAGGAGCAATTCCCTGTTCTTCAGGTAGGGTATTCTCGCACCCACTGTTGGATTTAGTTCGGTGCCCATCAGAGCTGGCGGGACGAGGTAGACGAGAAGGGGCACGGCGAGGACTGAGCCCCCGCCCCCGTGAGGCCGAGGCCGAATCCCACGGTCCCACCAGCGACGAAGCCAAGCAAGTTCTGGACGATCGACAAGGACGCCAGCCCTGTTCCCTTCTCGCGGCGACCGCCGGGAAGAAAGGCTACTTCACGGGCAAGCCGGCCCGTCGCCAGGCCTCGATGCCACCGCGCAGCACGTATCCATCGGTGCCGGCGGGAATCCGGGACGCGAGCCGGTTCGCGTTCATGCTGGTCCGGGCGCCGCTCTGACAGTGGAAGATCAGCGGCTCGCTGCCGGAAAGGCCCGATGGCGGCTGGTCAGGTGCAGAGAGGGGCTGGAGGCGCGCTCCAGGGATGCTCTCCCTGGCATTCTCCCTTGGCTCGCGAACGTCGATCAGGATGGCGCCTTCGTCCATGAGCTTCTTTGCCTCATCAGGCTCGATGCTACGCAACCGCATTGACTACTCCTTGGAGGGGTTAACTGAGGCAGAAGAGGCGCTGGAGAGTCCGGAGGAGCTGCTCGATCCGCGGGTCACCGATCCGGTACCAGACGGTCTGCCGCTCCTTCCTGAACGCCACGAGACCCTCTTCCCGCATCTTCGTCAGGTGCTGAGATGTCGCCGAAGCAGAGAGCCCGACCGCTTCCGCGAGGGCATTGACGGTGGCTTCCTTTTCCTTCGACAGGTGGCAGAGAATCTCCAGGCGCCTGGCATTGGCCATGCCGCCCAGAAGGTCCGCGACGTTGGACGCGTTTTCCTTCAGGAGGGCAGGGTCGAATGGAAGCTTGCTCATGGAGCCTCAACCACCATATTTCAGCATATGCTAATTTAGCGATTGCTCATGTAATCGTCAACGACAGGCGCTTGAGGAGGACAAGATGTCCAGCCAACCCATCATCCGCGCATTCTTCGACGAGCCGACCAACACGGTCAGCTACCTCATCGCCGACCCGGCGACGAAGGCAGCCGCTGTCATCGATCCGGTGTTGGACTACGACCACAATAGCGGGACCGTCGACACGCGCTCGGTCAGAGCGGTGCTTTCGGCAGCCGAGATCGAAGGCTACCGGATCGTGTGGACCCTGGAGACCCACGCTCACGCCGATCACCTGTCGGGCTCGCCCTACGTCAAGGCAATGACCGGCGCACGGATCGGCATTGGCGAGCACATCAAGGAGGTGCAGAAGATCTTCCGGCCCGTGTTCAATGCGACCGATCTCAAGACCGACGG
>JBFXDI010000009.1:0-54389 GCA_050181295.1 Parvibaculaceae bacterium
GAGCCCGCCCTTTCCGGGGGCGCCTGCGTCATCACGATATCGGTCGTGAGCGTGCCGATGGGCGCAAAGCCCAGGCAGAAGACAACCAGCCCCAGAACGAGCAGCCAGAGCGTGTCGCGACCTCCGATCTGGGTCAGGATGAGGAAGCCCAAAGCCGCGAGGAGGCACGAAACGGAGATCACCGTGGCATGCCGGAAGCGCCTGACCAGTGTCGGAGCGGCGAGGGAGCCCGCGACGAAGGCGACGCCGGAAGGCGCCGACCAGAGTCCTGCCTCGAGGGGCGAAAGACCCATGATGAGCTGCAGATACTGGGCGAGAAACAGGAAGGTGCCGAAGGCCGCGAACAGGCAGACAAGGTTGACGGCGAGCGCCGCCGTGAGGGCGGGGGCGCGGAAGAGCTCCATGTCGATCAGCGGATCGGAAAGCTGACGCTGCCGGCGCACGAAAAGTGCGCCAAGCGCAAGGCCGAAAAGGATCGCGAGCGCGGGAGCCCAGCCCACGCCGTCCTGCGCCAGGTGCTTCAGGCCCCAGATGAGGCCGAGCACGCCACCGAGCGACAGCACCGCGCTCGGAATGTCGAGACGGCCGGCATCGGGATCGCGGTATTCGGGCAGGAGCAGGGGTCCGAGAAGCAGCAGGAGCACCATGACTGGCACCGCGATCAGGAACACCGAGCCCCACCAAAAATACTGAAGCAGCACCCCGCCGATGACGGGCCCGAGCGTCGCGCCGGCCGAGAAGCTCGAGGTCCAGATGCCGATGGCGAGCGTGCGCTCCCGGGGATCGAGGAACATGTTGCGGATGAGCGAGAGCGTGGAGGGCGCGAGCGTCGCTCCCGCGAGCCCGAGCACGGCGCGCGCGACGATCAGCATTTCCGCGCTCGTGGCGAAGGCCGCAAAGACCGAGGCCACGCCGAAGGCCGCCGCGCCGATCAGCAGCAGCTTGCGGCGGCCGATGCGGTCGCCGAGCGTGCCCATGGTGATGAGGGCGCCGGCCACGAGGAAGCCGTAGATGTCCATGATCCAGAGAAGCTCGGTCGCCGAGGGCTTGAGATCGGCGCTGAGCTGCGGCACCGCGAGGTTGAGAACCGTCAGATCCATGGAATAGAGGATGCAGGGCAGCGCGATGACGCCGAGCCCGATCCACTCGCGGCGGCCCGCTGCCCTTTCACCCTCGACGCTGCTCATCAAAAACCTTTCCGCTCCTCCGCTTCCGGGAGGCGCATGCACGACTCGTCCTCTCATCAGGACGAACGGGACTATCGGATTTCGACAGGGCCCCGCAAGATCACCGGCTTGTTTCCGGCAGCCCGATGCGGCCAAATGGGCGGCGGGTAATGGCCGATCAATGTGATCGAATGGCGGCAGACTCCTGGGAGGCGGACGTGGAGAGGAATGGTTGGGGCGTTTCGCCCGAAGCGGAGGCGCTCCTTCGGGAAGCGCTGGTGTGGGACGGGCATGCGGGCTTCGCCTACGAGCCGGATGTCGACCTCTCCGAGCTCGAGCGCTGGCGGGCCTCGGGCGTCGACTACGTGTCCGTCAACATCGTCTTCGACGCGCCGCCCTGGAACGCCTTCGCCATCGAGGCGCTCTCAAGTTATCGCCGGCAGATCCGGGCGCATCCCGACCGCTTCGTGCTCGTCTCGACCGTCGAGGACATCCGCCGCGCCAAGCGCGAGGGCAAGCTCGCCGTCGGCTTCGACATCGAGGGCATGGTGGCGCTCAACGGCGATATCGGCATGGTGGAGGTGTTCCACCGGCTCGGCGTGCGTCAGATGCTCTTCGCCTACAACCTCAACAACGCGGCGGGCGGCGGCTGCCACGATAAGGACGTGGGCCTCACGGAGTTCGGCCGCGCGGTGGTGAAGGAGATGAACCGGGTCGGCATGATCGTCGACTGCTCCCACTGCGCCTTCACGACCAGCCTGGAGGCGATCGCGCTCTCCGAGGCGCCGGTCGTCTTCTCGCACTCGAACGCGCGGGCGCTGCACGATCATCAGCGCAACATCCTGGACGAGCAGGCGAAGGCCTGCGCGGCGAAGGGCGGAGTCGTGGGCGTGACGGGCGTCGGCCTCTTCCTCGGACCGCGCGGCGCCGACCTCGACGACCTCGTGCGTCATATCGGGCACTATGTGGAGCTCATCGGGCCAAAGCATGTGAGCGTCGGCATGGACTCGGTGCTCCTGCGCCACGCGTCGGGCTTCGAGCCACCGGACAGGACCTTCTGGCCGCCCAGCCAGTATCCGGGCGGCAAGATCGAATTCGTGCCGCCGGAAAGCTTCCCGCGCCTGACGGAGAAGCTGCTCGCGCGCGGCCATGCGAAGGCGGACGTCGCAGCCATCCTAGGCGGCAATTTCCTCCGGGTCGCAGGACAGATCTGGCGCTAGAGCGCGACCCCGTCGGACCGAATATTCCGCTCTTTCCCGCGAAAGCGGGAATCCATGGGAACAAACGCTCTGGGTCCCTGCCTTCGCGGGGACGAGCGACTGGGAGCGGCGTTCAAAGCGCCGCATCCGCCCATGGGATTTCCCTTCCACGCGCCCATGGGCTAGAACGCCCCGCAAATCATCCTCATCGCGAAACGGGAACACGGATGGCGCGGCAGTTCATCTACCACATGCACGGGCTCACCAAGGCCTATGCCTCGGGCAAGAAGGTGCTCGAGAACATCAATCTCTCCTTCTATCCGGACGCCAAGATCGGCGTGCTCGGCCCAAACGGCTCCGGCAAGTCGACGCTGCTTCGGATCATGGCCGGCCTCGACAAGGAGTTCTCCGGCGAGGCCTGGCTCGCGCAGGGTGCGACCTCGGGCTTCCTGCCGCAGGAGCCGCAGCTCGATCCGGCGCTCGACGTCATGGGCAACGTGCGCGAGGGCGTGGCGAAGCAGCAGGCCGTGCTCGACGAATACAACGCGCTGATGATGGACTACTCCGACGAGAACGCCGAGAAGGCCGCGAAGCTCCAGGACATCATCGACGCGCAGAACCTGTGGGACCTCGACGCCCAGATCGAGCAGGCGATGGATGCGCTCCGCTGTCCGCCCGGCGAAGCCTCGATCGACAACCTTTCGGGCGGCGAGAAGCGGCGCGTGGCGCTGACGCAGCTCCTGCTCCGGAAGCCCGACCTTCTGCTTCTCGACGAGCCGACGAACCATCTCGACGCCGAATCGGTCGCCTGGCTCGAGCATCATCTGCGCGATTATCCTGGCGCCATCCTGATCGTCACCCACGACCGCTACTTCCTCGACAACGTGACGGGCTGGATCCTGGAGCTCGACCGCGGACGGGGCATTCCCTACGAGGGCAACTATTCCGCCTATCTCGGCCAGAAGGCCAAGCGCTTCTCGCAGGAATCGCGCGAGGATCAGGCGCGCCAGAAGGTCATCGAGCGCGAGCGCGAATGGATGGGCACCTCGCCCAAGGCGAGGCAGGCGAAGTCGAAGGCCCGCATCAAGGCCTATGACGAGCTGCTGCGCCAGAACGAGGAGCGGCTCAAATCCACGGCGGCGCAGATCGTCATCCCGCCGGGGCAGCGCCTCGGCGCGACCGTCATCGAGGCGGAGAACCTCAACAAGGGCTATGGCGAGCGGCTGCTCATCGACGGGCTCTCGTTCAAGCTGCCGCCGGGCGGCATCGTCGGCGTCATCGGGCCGAACGGGGCCGGCAAGACCACCTTGTTCCGCATGCTGACGGGCAAGGAGGAGCCGGATCATGGCCTTATCCGGCTCGGCGAGACGGCGGAGCTCGGCTATGTCGACCAGTCGCGCGACGCGCTCGATCCGGAGAAGACGGTCTGGCAGGAGATCTCCGGGGGCGACGAGATCTTCTATCTCGGCAAGAAGGAGGTGAACTCGCGCGCCTACACCTCCGCCTTCAACTTCCGGGGCGGCGACCAGCAGCAGAAGGTAGGCTCGCTCTCGGGCGGGCAGCGCAACCGCGTGCACCTGGCGAAGATGCTGAAATCAGGCGCCAACGTGCTGCTCCTCGACGAGCCGACCAACGACCTCGACACCGAGACGCTTGCCGCGCTCGAGGAGGCGCTCGAGGACTTCGCCGGCTGCGCCGTCATCATCAGCCACGACCGCATGTTCCTCGACCGGCTCGCGACCCACATCCTCGCCTTCGAGGGCGACAGCCATGTCGAATGGTTCGAGGGGAACTTCGAGGCCTATGAGGAGGACAAGAAGCGCCGGCTCGGCGAGGACGCGGTGATGCCGAAGCGCATCAAGTACAAGCAGTTCGCGCGGTAGGCTGCGCGGCACATGACCCGCTGGGACGCCGGCCAGTATCTCAAGTTCGAGGACGAGCGCACGCGCGCGGCGCGCGACCTTGTCGCGCGCGTGCCGCTCGCGGCGCCGGCACGCGCCTTCGATCTCGGCTGCGGGCCCGGCAACTCGACGGAGCTCCTGATCCAGGCTTTTCCCGAAGCGGAGGTGACGGGCGTCGACTCCTCGCCGGAGATGCTGGCCGAGGCGCGCAGGCGCCTGCCGGGCACGCGCTTCGTGGAGGCCGACCTTGCGCGATGGACGCCCGAGCTTCCCGACGAGGCGCCGGTGCTGCTCTTTGCCAACGCGGTGTTCCAGTGGGTGCCGGACCACCAGGCGGTGTTCGCGCGGCTGCTTGACAGCTTGCCGGGCGGCGGCGTGCTCGCGGTGCAGATGCCGGACAATCTCGCCGAGCCCTCGCATGTGCTCATGCGCGACGTGGCGCGGGAGGGTCCTTGGGCGGAGAAGCTCGCCGGGGCGCTGGCACACCGCGATCCCCTGCCTGAGCCCGGCGCCTATTACGACCGGCTGAAAGCCCATGCCGCGCGGGTCGATGTCTGGCACGTGGTCTACAACCACCCGCTCGACGGCGCGGAAGCGATCGTCGAATGGGTGAAGGGAACGGGGCTTCGGCCGTTCCTCGATCCCCTGACGCCCAAGGAGCGCGAGGCCTATCTCGCCGACTACACGGCGCGGCTGGGAAAAGCCTACGCCAAGCGCGTGGACGGCAAGGTGCTGCTCGCCTTTCCGCGCCTCTTCCTCATGGCGACGCGCTGAGATCAGATTGAAACTTCTCCCGCTCATTCCCGCGCAAGCGGGAATCCATGATTTGCATCTTACTGGGTCCCCGCCTTCGCGGGGACGAGCGGAGAATACCCGTCAATCAGAACCGAGATCGCTCTACGCCGCGTCCCGCCAGATCACCGGGAACCAGTCTTCGCGCAGGCGCTCGCCGTCCCGCATGCCGTGATCGGGGAAGGGCGGCGAGGTGCGGCCGGGCCGCGTGACATAGCGGGCATCGTCACCCACCCAGCGCAGCGACAGCGCACGGCGGCGGCGCTCCGACAGGTTGCCGCGCGCGCCATGCACGGTCCTGTAATGGAAGGCCACCGCGTCGCCCGGCTGCATCGGCCATTCGAGCACACGATACTTTTCCGGCTCGCGGTCCGGGTCCGGCACCGGCAGGTAGTCGTTCTCGCCGGCATAGAAGCTCGTCTCGGCGAGCCAGCGCACCGGCAGGACCATTTTCGGCCATCTGTGCGAGCCGGCGATGCAGCGCAGCGTCGCCTCCTCGACGGGCTCGATCGGGATCCAGAGGCTCACCGTCTGCTCGCCGTCGACGAAATAATAGGGCGCGTCCTGATGCCAGGGCGTGGCCTTCGACGTGCCGGGCTCCTTCACCAGCACATGGTCGTGGAAGAGCTGGGCGCTTCTCGACCCCATGAGCTCGGCGGCGGCCTCGGCAGCGGGCGAGTTCCTAACGATGTCGACGAACTCCGGGATGCGCTCCCAGTTGCAGTAGTCGTCGAAGAAGCGGCCGCCCTCGCCGGGCTTGAGGTTCTCGGCCCCGTAGGGCCCGGGCTCCTTCATGTTGCGCTCGATGCCGGCGCCGATCCTCTCCACCCATCCGCGGAAGAGGCCGGGCAGAAGCACCACGCCATCCCTTTCGAAATCCGCTCTCTGCCCGGGTGTTGTCATCGCCATGGCTTGCGTGCCTCCATCATCGGATGAGGCGAAGTCTAGATGGCGGCGGTGCATAAAGTGAAATAATGTTTGCCGATATGGCGAATCAAGAAAATCTATCGCTGACGCTCAAGCAGCTCCGCTACGTGGTCGCCTCCGCGGACCACCGAAACATCACGGCGGCGGCGCTCGCGCTCCATGTCTCGCAGCCCTCGCTTTCGATGGCGATCGCGGCGGTGGAGGCGCAGTATGGCCGCAAGCTCTTCGCGCGCCAGCAGGGGCAGGGCGTGGCGCCCACGGCCTTCGGACGCAGCTTCGTCGCTGAGGCGCGGGCCATCCTCGCGCAGGCGCAGGCACTCCAGCGCCTCGGCCGCGCGGACGGCCCGCTCTCGGGCGAGCTGACGCTCGGCTGCTTCACCGACCTTGCGCCCTACTACGTGCCGGACCTCATCAAGCGCTTCGCGGCGAAGGAGCCGGGGATCGGCGTCAGCCTGCGGGAAGGCGGCTTCGATGATCTGGGCGAGCGGCTGGAGAGTGGCGTGCTCGATCTCGCGCTCACCTACGACCTGGGCCTCAGCAGCCGCTTCGAGCGCCATTCGCTGGTCGAGCTCAGGCCCTATGCCATGCTGGCCGCCGACCATCCGTTGGCGCGAGGGAAGGCCGTGAGCCTGAAGCAGCTCGCGGCCCACCCGCTCGTCCTCACCGAGCAGGCGCTGAGCTGGCAGCACGTGCTGGAACTCTTTGCCCATGCGGGCGTCGCCCTGAAGGTTTCGATGCGCGCAAGCTCCTTCGAGCTCCAGCGCTCCATGGTGGCGAGCGGGCTCGGCGTCGCCGTCGCCTATACGCGGCCGCGACACGACCAGAGCTATGACGGAAGGCGGCTCGTAGCGCGTCCGATCTCCGACCGGCTGCCCTTGCAGCGCATCCTGCTCGCCTGGGCAAAGGCCAACCGCCCTAGCCCGGCGGCGGCGCGCTTCGCGGCGTTCGTGCGCGAGCAGTTCACGCTTCAGGGCTTGAGGTCGACCGCGGCCCGGTAGCTTCCGTCCATGTAGAACGGCACGGATTCGTGCTCGAGCACGATCTTCCAGTCATCGCCCCGCCGGCTGAGGCCGAGCGTGAGGCGGATCCAGAGATCCGGTTTCTCGCCGTCGGTCTTTTCGCCATGCATGCGGACGAGGCCGTGCACGAAGGCGACGTCGTCGGCGGCCGTCACGATAAGATCCTGCGTCTCGTAGCCGATCGGACCCTTCCAGGTGTCGAACCATTGCTGGAGGTTGCCGGCCGTCGGATCCTCGTACTTGAGAGGCGGCGCGAGCAGGTACTGGACCACGCCCTTGTCGTAGAAGAAGAGCACGAGCCGGGCGTCCTTGGCGCTAAGCGCCTTCGTCCAGTCGGTCACCAGCTTCCTGATCCGGTCCTCGGTGGCTTTGTCGGTTGCTGCCGGCATGGGATCCTCGCTTTCGTCCATGAAAGGATGTCCGGAGGACGCGCCGCGCCCCGGCAGGCCGACACGAGGAAGGAATTTTCGAGGAAGGCTCAGCCCGCGACGCGGGGCTTCTCCCTGGCGAAGGGGCTCAAGCCCAGCCACTGTTGCATGGAGTGGGCGATGGAGGGATCGCCCAGGAGCTCGAGCTCGCCCGCCTCGATCTCCTTCTTAGTGGTGGTGAGCCCCATCCAGACGGCCGTCATGCTGCGCAGTGAGCCGCGCACCAGAAGGTCGAGCTCGTGTCCGGGGTCCTGGAGGCAGAGGTCCACGTCGCCGTCGACCACGAGCCACCAGTTGCGGCGAGCGGGGTCCAGGTCGGGGTATTCGAACTTGATGGTGCAGCGGCGGGAGGGGAGCGGCTTCGGATCGAGCCAGCGGCGCATGTCCCACATGAGGAGCGAGGGATCGAGGTTCTTGAGCGAGAGCTTCGATTCGACCCACCGCTGGCCCCAGAATCCCATCGCCATCACGACCTTGCGCAGGTCTTCGCCGGCGGCCGTCAGGCGGTACTCGGAGACCCCGGAAGCGCCCGGCACCATCGCCACGACGCCAGCCCGCTCCAGCTCCTTGAGCCGCTTCGAGAGCAGCGTCGGCGACATGCGCGGCACGCCCCGGCGCAAATCGTTGAAGCGAGTCGAGCCGCACAGGAGCTCGCGCACCACGAGCGCCGTCCAGCGCGTGCAAAACACCTCCGCCGCCATCGAGACGGGACAGAACTGCCCGTAGCTTCCCTGATCCTGCATGGCCCGCATCCTCGGCATCACGCTCAGAGCGCGGCCGGCGACCTAACCATAGGTCACTTTGGACGCCAGTACAATTTCGGTACCGGGCAGCAGCGCCGGACCGGGCGCTCCGGAACGGGCCAGTACAGTTCCGGGACTGGAGGACAGGCGCCCGCCAGGCGGATGATGGACCCATCATCAAACGCTGTCCCGGAGCAAGCCATGCAGACCGCCACCGCCATCAAGTCCCCGCCGTCCGAAACCGACAGCATTGCCGCCCTCGTCCGGCGGCTGGGGCCGGCCTTCGCAGGGCGCGCGCAGGCCGCCGACGAGGGGGACCGCTTCGTTGCGGAAAACTTCGCGGAACTCAAGGAGGCCGGACTCGTGGAGGCCGGCGTGCCGAGCGAGCTTGGAGGAGGCGGCGCCGGGATCGACGAGCTCGCGGAGATGCTGCGGACACTCGCGCATCATTGCAGCTCGACCGCGCTCGCCTTCGCGATGCACACGCATCAGGTCGCCATTCCCGCCTGGCGTTGGCGGCATCAGAAGATTGCGGCCGTGGAGCCGCTCTTGAAGCGCGTGGCGGCGGAACGGATCGTGCTGCTCTCGAGCGGCGGCTCCGACTGGATAGGCGGCTCCGGCAAGGCCGAGAAGGTCGAAGACGGCTACCGCATCACGGCACGGAAGGTCTTCAGCTCCGGCGCGCCCGCCGGCGATCTCCTGATGACCACCGCCATCCTCGAAGGCGAGGCGCCGACGGTGCTGCATTTCGGCATTCCCATGTCCTCGCCCAAGGTCAAGATCGCGGAGACGTGGCGCACGCTCGGCATGCGCGGCACGGGCTCCCATGACGTCGTCATCGACGGCCATGTGGTGCCGGAGGCGGCGATCGCGGTGAAGCGGCCGGCGGGCGAGTGGCATCCGCTCTTCCAGATCATCGCCACCATCGCCTTCCCGCTCATCTACGCCGTCTATCTGGGGGTTGCGGAAAGCGCCCGCGACATCGCGCTGGAGCTGGCGGGGAAGCGCCGGCAGGATCCGCACACGGTCGCGCTCGTGGGACGCATGGAGACGGAGCTTGCGGGCGCACGGCTGGCGCATGCCGCGATGCTTACAGCGGCCAACCGCAACCAGCCCTCGGCCCAATCCGTCAACGAGGTGATGATCGGGCGGAGCCTTGTGGCGGAGCATGCGCTCAAGGCCGTCGAGAGCGCGATGGAGGCGGCGGGCGGCGCCGGCTTCTACCGCTCGGCCGGGCTCGAGCGGCGGTTCCGCGACATCCAGGGCGTGCGCTATCACCCCCTGCAGCGCGGGCCCCAGGCGCAATATGCCGGCGCCATGGCGCTCGGGCTGCCGGTCGATCGCATCTTCTGAACGGTAGCGTCAGGAAGCCGGAAACAGCTTGAACCAGGGCTCGGCCTCCTTCAGCGCGCGGGCAAAGGAGGGCCTTTCCGTCAGCCGCTCGAGATAGGCGGCCGAGCGGGGATGCGCCTTTGCCAGCGGCGTGACTTTGTCGACATAGAAGAGCGCCGGGGCGGCGGCGCAGTCGGCCATGCCGAAGGCATCGCCCATGACCCATGGCTTCCCGTGCGCTAGATCCCTTTCCAGGATGTCGAGCGCGCGGCCGATCAGGCCCCGCGCCTCCTCGACGCCGTAGCCGTCCCTCTGTCCTTCGGGCCGCAACCGGTCCGTCACCACCTTCTGCATGGGGACATTGAGGTAGAGATCGAAGAAGCGGTCATGCAGCCGCGTCTCGTTGGCGCGATCCGGGTTCTCCGGCACGAGGCGGGAGGGGCCGGGGAAGTGCCGGTCGAGATACTCGATGATGATGCTCGATTCCGGCACGGTGCGGCCGCGGGCCTCGTCGCGCAGCACCGGGAACTTGCCGATCGGCCACACTTTCCGGAACTCGGCATTGGACGTCGCATCCATGAGATCGACGAGCACTGGCTCGAAGGGTGTTGCGTTCTCGTAAAGCGCCGCCAAAACCTTCTGGCAGAAGGACGACAGCGGATGGAAATAGAGTTTCAGCGTCATGGCATTTCTCTTCTCGTTGCGTTCGGTGAAGCCGCCGGTCAGAGGTCGACCTGGCGGGATTTCAAGCGGCGTGGCCCTTGAACGCCTTCGCCAGCGCCTCGGTCATCAGCCAGCGGCAGCCCGCCTCGCGGTCTGCTGCCTTGTCGAGGCCGTCGAGGAAAGTCGCCTGCTCGGTATAGGTGACCTTCGTGCCCTTGCCCTGAGCCTCGAAGGTGATGGTCGCGAGCGAGGCGGAGATGGGCTTGCCCTCCATCGTCATGGTGTAGGCGAGGACGATACGCCGGTCGGGGACGATGTCGAGAAAGACGGTCTCGTTGGTGAAGGCGGTCTTGCCCTGGTGGCGGAAATGGCTCGACTCCCAGCCCCCGACGCGGAAGTCGGTCTCGTACTTGTCCACGACCCAGCCTTCGCCCTCGATGAACCAGGCGCGCTTGATCGCCGGATCGGCGAAGGCCCGGAAGACGGCGGCGGGCGATGCCTCGTGGCTGGCCTCGACGGTGAAGGTGGCATGTGTCTCAGAGCGTGTCATGGGGTCCTCCTGACTGATTGCATTTTGCAACTGGTTGCAGAATGCACAAACCGGTGGCATATTGCAAGCGGTTTTTTGAAAGGCTGCAAATGGACGCGCACCGGTCGGGCTGCCCGATCAACCTGACGCTGGAAATCCTGGGCGACAAATGGAGCCTGCTCATCCTCCGCGACATCATCTTCGGCGACCGCCGTCACTTCCGCGAACTGCTCAACGGGTCGGAGGAGGGCATCGCCTCCAACATCCTGGCCGACCGGCTGAAGACGCTGGTGGCGGAGGGCGTTCTCACGAAGTCGGACGATCCGACGCACCGGCAGAAGGCGCTCTACAGCCTGACGGAGAAGGGTATCGAGATTCTGCCGGTGCTGGCGCAGATGGCGGTCTGGGGGCGCAAGCATACGGCCGTCTCGGAGGAGCTGTCGATCCGCGCCGAGCTGCTCGAGGAAGGCGGCCCAAAGCTCTGGGCCGAGTTCATGGAGGAGCTCAAGGAACGGCATCTCGGCATCGCGCCCGCGCGGCGCAGGCGGGGACCGTCGGTGCTTCAGCGCATGCGGGCGGCCTACGAGGCCGTCATGGCGCGCAAGCGCGGGACTTGACCGTCAGGCGGGCGAGCCACGGTTCGTTCCGCCTCCGTCGCCCCGCGCCGCGATGATGGTGCGGCCGAAGGCCTCGAAGTCCTTCCGGCGGGGCGAGGTCTTCCGCCAGGCGAGAACCAGCGTCCGGGCGGGAACGGGATCCGCGAAGGGCCGCACCGCGAGCCTCCGCCGGCGCGCCTCGAAGGACACGCAGATCTCGGGCAGCAGCGTCAGTCCGTAGCCGTTGATCACAAGCTCCGAGAGGGTCGCGAGGCTGGTCGCGCCGAATGTGTCGAACTGTGTCGCTCCGGCATTGCGGCAGACCGCCATGGTCTGCTGGCGGAGGCAATGGCCCTCCTCGAGCAGAAGCAGCGGCTCGCCCGCGATCTCCTTCGGCGAGACATGATCCCTGCCGGCGAGCCTGTGGCTTTCGGGCATGGCGAGCAGGAAGGCGTCCTCAAAGAGCGCCATCGTCTCGATCCCGTCGTGCTCCACCGGCAGCGCCAGAAGAGCGGCATCGAGCTGCCCGGCGAAGACCTCCTCGACCAGAACCGCGGTCTGGCTCTCGCGCAGGCGCAGGCGAAGCTCCGGATAGTGCTCCTTCAGGAGCGGCAGCACGCGCGGCAGGAGATAGGGCGCGACCGTCGGGATGACGCCGACGCGCAGGCTGCCGGTCAGCGGCGCGCGGTGGTGCCGCGCATAGTCCACGAGATCGTCGACCGCGAGGAGGATCTCGCGGGCCCGGCGCGCGACCTCGCGGCCCTCCTCGGTGAGGACGGTCGCCCGCGCCTGCCGCTCGACCAGCGGGACACCAAGCTCCCGCTCGAAATCGGCGATCTGCATGGAGAGCGCCGGCTGGGTGACGTGCGCCTGGGCCGCGGCGCGCCGGAAATGGGCGTGGCTGGCGAGGGCGTCAAAGTAGCGGAGCTGGCGGAGCGTGGGCATCAATCAGAGCTTCTAATCAATGCGCTCAGGAAATACAACTTGCCCTTATCGGAATCTGGAAGCATTCTGAAAAACAGCCAACCGCGTCTGCAGGCGAGGAAGCGTCGAGCGAAAAGCAGCAGCCCGCGACAATGCCGCGCGGGGAGCCGCTGACCCCGAGCGAGACGCACGCGGTTTCGCGCTCAGGTTCCGTGCCGTGCATTTCCACAAGGCCGACCCCAAGTAAGGGGAAGGCGTGACGCGCCGCATGATTGTTATGGCCCTCGGGCCTGCGCATCAGGCCGCGGAGGAATCCGAGAGCGGGGCGTTCCCCGCCTCGTATATTGAGCGGTCCTTCACAGGATCGTTCGACAACTGCCCGCCCCCGTCCATGGGTCGCGAGCCGGAAAAGGTGCCCGCCGGACCGGCAATTCATGGACACGGGGCGGGCGTTTGCCTATATGACGCCAAGCGTGCCGCCCGGTGCCGAAAGCGTGAACGATCGGCGCCGGGCGGTGCTCTATGCTGTGGCGGCTACCGTCCAAACGGGCGGTCCGGACAGGCGGTGAAGCTTGAGAAAGGTGAGGGCAGGCAAAAGATGCCATGGAGCAGTCAGGGCGGCGGCTGGCAGGGAGGTAACGGTCGCGGCCCGTGGGGGAGGGGCCCCGGCGGACCGCAGAACCGTGGCGGCGGAACGCCTCCCGATCTCGAGGAGATCATCCGCAAGAGCCAGGAAAGACTGAAGACCATCCTTCCCGGCGGCTCCGGCGCCCCCAACAGGTTCTCCTGGCTTCTCATCCTCGTCGCCCTCGCGGCGGTCTGGGTCTACAACAGCGTCTACCAGGTACAGCCGAACGAGCAGGGCGTGGTGCTGCGCTTCGGCGAATACAACCGCACGAGCGAGCCCGGCCTCAACTTCATCTTCTGGCCCGCCGAGACGGTGGAGCGCCTGCAGGTGCTCGACGAGAACCAGATGAGTTACGGCGGCGACAAGGGGCAGGGCCTCATGCTCGCCGGGGACCAGAACATCGTCGACATCAAGTTCACGGTTCTCTGGAAGATCCGCGAGGCGAACGACTTCCTGTTCAACGTGCGCAACCAGGAGCAGCTGGTGCGCGTGATCTCCGAAAGCGCCATGCGCGAGGTGGTGGGACGCACGCCTGCCGACGTCATCCGCACGCGCGGCCGCCTCAACGCCCAGCAGGACGTGCAGGCACTCATCCAGGGGACGCTCGACCGCTACAGGGCCGGCATCCTCATCACGGCCGTCAATCTCGAGAAGGCGGATCCGCCGCCGCAGGTCATCGACGCCTTCGAGGAGGTGCAGCGCGCCGAGCAGAACCAGAACACATTCATCCGCGAGGCCGAGCAATACCGCAACAAGATCCTGGGCGACGCGCGCGGCGAGGCGGCCAAGGTCGTCGAGGACGCCAAGGGCTACCGCACCCGCGTGGTGCAGGAGGCGGAAGGCGAGGCGCAGCGCTTCATCAGCGTCTACGATCAGTACCGCAACGCCAAGGACGTGACACGCAAGCGGCTATTCCTGGAGACGATGGAAGGCGTGCTCAGCCAGTCCAACAAGGTCATCATCGAGGAGGGCGGCAACTCTCCGGGCGTCGTCCCCTACCTGCCGCTGCCGGAAATCCAGAGGCGTCAGCAGTCGACGCCGGCACCGCGCGCCAACGCCAACACCAGCACGGGAGCCGCCCAGCAATGACGCCCATCAAGTCCTTCGCGCTCGTCATCCTGGCGGCCGTCGCGTTCCTCGCCTATTCAACGCTGTTCGTCGTCGACCAGCGCGAACGGGCGCTGGTGGTGCGGCTCGGCGAGATCCAGCGTGTCATCGACACTCCCGGCCTCTACTTCAAGATGCCCATAGTCGAGGATCTGGTGCGGGTCGAGGCCCGCACATGGTTCTTCGAGAGCGTCGACAAGTCGGTGCAGGTGGTGGACGGCCGGCGCTATCTGGTCGACGCCATCACCCTCATGCGGGTGGTCGATCCGCGCAAGTTCCGCGAGACGGTCGGCGCCTCCGAGGATCTCGCCCGCGACCGCATAGAGACGCGTCTCGATGCGGCATTGAGGCAGATCTACGGCCGGCTTTCCTTCGAATCCGCCCTGTCGCGCGACCGGGCCCAGATGATGACCCAGATCCGCGACCAGGTCCGACCCGAGGCGCTGTCGCTCGGCATCGATCTCGTCGATGTGCGCATCAGGCGCACCGACCTCATGCCGGACGTCCTCAACGACACCTATGCCCGCATGAACGCCGAGCGCTTCGCGGAAGCCGCCGAGCTCAGGGCGGTCGGCCAGGCGCAGGCGACGCGCATCCGCGCCGAGGCCGATCGCGAGGCGGTGGAGCTCATCGCCAAGTCGAGGCGCGAGTCGGAGATCGTGCGCGGCGAGGGCGAGGCGTCCCGCAACCAGGTGTTCGCCGAGGCGTTCCAGCGCGATCCGGAATTCTTCGCCTTCTACCGCTCGATGCAGGCCTATACCAAGAGCCTCTCGGGCTCCGAC
This sequence comes from Parvibaculaceae bacterium, assembly GCA_050181295.1. Classification (GTDB taxonomy): domain Bacteria; phylum Pseudomonadota; class Alphaproteobacteria; order Rhizobiales; family Aestuariivirgaceae; genus JBFXDI01. The sequence goes on from JBFXDI010000009.1 coordinate 14,737, forward strand.
ACGACGCTGGTGCTGCGGCCCGACTCGGAGTTCTTCCGGTATTTCGGCACCGAGTCATCGGCGCCGCAGTCGCGGCCCCAGACGCAGAACGAGGCGCAGCCCGCCCAATAGCCGATGAGCGAGCTGGTCACGGCGTTGGGACTGGTGCTGGTGATCGAAGGACTGGTCTACGCGCTGGGTCCGAGACACCTGAAGACGATGCTGGCGCTGGTGGAGCGGGTGCCCGAGGACGCGCTTCGGACAGGCGGCATCATCGCCATCGGCATAGGAGTGATGCTGATCTGGCTGGCGCGGCGGATTCTCGCGGCATGATTCCAGGATGGAACATGATAGCCTTGGAATGGTTGCGGCATCAGGCGCCGAGCATGAAACCCACCGGGAGACCGACATGGCTGATACAGGAATGACCCTCTCGGCGCGCAAGCGCCAGGCCCGCATTGCCCCGGCGCTGGCTTTTGTCGCGGCGCTTATCGCCGGCGTGGAGCCGCTCTGGGCGACCGGACCGGACTCGGTCGCGGATCTCGCCGAGCGCCTGTCGCCGGCCGTCGTCAACATCTCGACCAGCCAGAAGGTCCAGCCGGGCCGCGACGCCGTGCCGGTGCCGGAACTGCCGCCCGGCTCGCCCTTCCGCGAATTCTTCGAGGAATTCTTCAACCGTCAGCAGCGCGGCGGGCAGCAGCAGGCCCCGCAGCGCGTGAGCTCGCTCGGCTCGGGATTCGTCATCGATCCCTCCGGCATCATCGTCACCAACAACCACGTGATCGACCAGGCCGACGAGGTCGAGGTCAACTTCTCCGACGGCACCAAGCTCAAGGCGGAAGTCAAGGGACGCGACCTCAAGACCGATCTCGCGGTGCTGGTGGTCAAGCCGTCGAAGCCGCTGCACGCAGTCAAGTTCGGCGATTCCAACGCGCTCAGGGTCGGCGACTGGGTGATGGCGATCGGCAACCCCTTCGGGCTCGGCGGCTCGGTGTCGCTCGGCATCGTGTCGGCGCGCAATCGCAACATCAACGCCGGCCCCTATGACGACTTCATCCAGACGGACGCGGCCATCAACCGCGGAAACTCGGGCGGGCCGCTCTTCAACATGAACGGCGAGGTCGTCGGCATCAACACAGCCATCATCTCGCCCTCCGGCGGCTCGATCGGCATCGGCTTCGCGATTCCGACCGCCATCGCGCAAGCCGTGGTGGAGCAGCTCGTCCAGTTCGGCGAGACGCGGCGCGGATGGCTGGGCGTGCGCATCCAGGACGTGACGGACGACATCGCCCAGAGCCTCTCCCTGCCCGATTCCAAGGGCGCCCTCGTCGCCGACGTCACCGCGACGGGCCCGGCGGAGAAGGCCGGCATCAAGCCCGGCGACGTCATCGTCGAGTTCGACGGCAAGCCGGTCTCGGAAGTCCGCGACCTGCCGCGCGCGGTCGCCGAGACGCCGGTCGGCAAGAAGGTGAAGGTGCAGGTCATCCGCAAGGGCAAGCCCGAATTCGTGGAGGTGGAACTCGGGCGGCTCGAGGACGGCGAGAAACTGGCGGAAGCAAAGAGCGATCAGACTCCGGCCGGCGCCCAGCAGGCGAGCGTGCTCGGCATGACGCTCGGACCGATCACCGACCCCTTGCGCGAGCAGTACAAGATCAAGCCCGAGGTCAAGGGAACCGTGGTGACGGCGGTCGAGCCCAACAGCCCGGCGGCGGAGAAGCGGATCGAGCCCGGCGACGTCATCACGGAAGCGGGCGAGAAGGAGGTCACCGGACCAGGCGACGTCGAGAAGCGCGTGAGCGAGCTCAAGAAGGAGGGCCGCAGCTCCATCCTGCTCCTCCTGCTCAAATCCTCGCGCAACGGCGACCCGCATTTCCTGGCGCTCGGGATCAAGTAGCGTTTGATGCCCGGCACGGGGCCGGGCATCATGCGAAGCGTTCGACAGTCCGTCGTGGCCGGGCTTGACCCGGCCATCCTTTTGCGGTCCGCGCCTCAGCCTTCCACGAACTCCTCCCGGCGATAGCCCTGAAGATAGAGGAGAGCCGTCAGATCGGCGTGGTCGATGACGCATGCTGCCGCCTCGCGCACGGCGGGCTTGCCGTGCAGGGCGACGCCCAGCCCTGCGCGCCTCAGCATGGGAATGTCGTTCGCCCCGTCGCCGACCGCGATCACCTCTTCCAATCCGATGCCGCGCTCCCGGCAGAGCGTGTCCAGCGCCTCGACCTTGGCATCCTTGCCCAGGACGGGCTCGGCAACGTCGCCCGTGAGCTTTCCGCCCCGGAGGAGAAGCTCGTTGGCGCGGTGGAGCTCGAAGCCGACGGTTTCCGCGACATGCGCCGTGAAAGCGGAAAAGCCGCCGGAAACGAGAGCCGTGAAGGCGCCGTTGGCGCGCATGGTGGCGACCAGCGTGCGGCCGCCGGACCGCAGCGTGATGCGCTCGGCGATGACCTTGCCGATCACATCGACGGCAAGTCCCTCGAGCAGCCGCACGCGCTCCTTCAGCGCCGGCACGAAATCGATCTCGCCCCGCATGGCGCGCGCCGTGATGTCGCGGATGCGGTCGCCGAAGCCCGCCACCTCGGCCAGCTCGTCGATGCATTCCTGCTCGATGACGGTCGAGTCCATGTCGGCGATGAGGAGCTTCCTGCGGCGTCCCTCCCCGAGGAGCGCATTGACGTCGATTCCCCTCGCCTTCAGCTCCGCCCGCGCGATCTCCCGCGCCACAATGGCGTCCCAGCCCGCGTCGAAGGGCAGGACGATGTCGCAGGCCTCATCGGCGGACAGCCATTCGATCGGCGCGGACGGCACGCCGAGGCGTCGCTTGACCTCGGTGACCAAGTCACCGTTCATGGCCGAAGCGCCGGGGGCGGCGATGAGGTTCAGCACATAGGGCATGGCGGGGAGTTCTGATCGGTGAAGGCGGTCCTTATCGCAGGGCCGACGGGGAGCGGCAAGTCGCGCGCGGCGCTGGACCTCGCGCGGGCGCGGAATGGCATCGTCATCAACGCCGACTCCATGCAGGTCTATCGCGATCTCCGCGTTCTCACGGCCCGACCATCGCCCGAGGAAGAAGCCGCCGTTCCGCACCGGCTCTACGGTCATGTTGAGGCCGCCAGCAGCTATTCGGTGGGCCGCTGGCTCACGGAAGCGCTGGGAGAAATGCGGGCGGCCTGGGCGACGAAACGGCTTCCGATCGTGGTTGGGGGAACGGGTCTCTACTTCCGGGCGCTCGAGCAGGGGCTCGCGCCGGTGCCCGACATCCCGGCCGGAATTCGGCAGCGGCTGCGGCAGGCGCTGTCGGAGGAAGGTTCTCCTGCGCTGCATGCGAAGCTCAAGGAACTGGCGCCCGCGGAGGCCGAGCGTCTCAGGCCCTCGGACGGCCAGCGGATCCTCAGGGCGCTCGAGGTCCTGGAAGCCACCGGCGAGCCCCTTTCCGCCCACCAGGCGCGGCAGCCCGAACCGCCGCTTGCCGGTGTGGAGGTCGAGCGGATCCTGCTCATGCCCGGCCGAGCCGAGCTCCATCGGCGGGCGGACGCGCGGCTCGACGCGATGCTGGCGGAGGGCGCGCTCGAGGAAGTGCGCAGTCTCCTGGCCCAGAATCTCGATCCCGCGCAGCCAGCCATGAAAGCGATCGGGGTAAAACCCTTCGCCCGGCATCTCGGCGGGGAGCTTTCCCTGGCGGATGCGCTGGGCGATGCCAAGGCGGAAACCCGTCAATACATCAAGCGGCAGACGACCTGGTTCCGGCACCAGACCGCCGCCTGGGCGTGCAGGCATAATTTTGCCTGCTATTGTCGGTTCCCTGCCGGCCCTGTCGTCCTTGGATCGAAACGGAAGGAGAATCCCATGCCCTATGTCGACGGCTTTGTGGTCGCGGTGCCCAAGAAGAACATCGAGGCCTATGAGGCCATGGCCCGCCAGGCGGGCGAGATCTGGATGGAGCATGGGGCGCTTTCGTTCACGGAGTGCGTCGGCGACGACGTGCCCTATGGAGAGCTCACTTCCTTCCCGCGCGCCGTGCAGGCGAAGGACGACGAGACCGTCATCTTCGCCTGGATCACCTATGAATCGCGCGAGAAGCGGGACGAGATCAACGCGAAGGTCATGGCCGACCCGCGACTCAAGATGGACATGTCGGCGATGCCTTTCGACGGCAAGCGCATGATTTTCGGGGGTTTCAAGACGCTCGTGGAGTTCTAGCCTCCACGCTCTCTCAACCATCCTCCGGTGTTGCCCTTGACCCTCGGGGCGCGGCGGCATAGAACGTCTGCCCATGAACACGACCATCCTTATCGTAGGAGCGCGCGCCGCCGGGGAAGCCAGATAGGCTTCCCGGACTTTCGGTGGTGCGCGAACAGGCCCTTTCCGGGGCCTTTTTTGTTGCCGCAGGACCCATGCAGGAATACGAGCGATGCTGAAGAAAACGGACGGAAGACACACGATGCCGAAGCAGCCGGAGGAGATGACGGGGGCGGAGATCGTGCTCAAGGCGCTCGCCGACCAGGGGGTGGAGCACCTCTTCGGCTATCCGGGCGGGGCGGTGCTGCCGATCTATGACGAGATCTTCCAGCAGGACAAGGTCAAGCACATCCTGGTGCGCCACGAGCAGGGCGCGACGCATGCGGCCGAGGGCTATGCCCGCTCCACGGGCAAGCCAGGCGTGGTGCTCGTGACCTCGGGGCCGGGCGCCACCAACGCCGTGACGGGCCTGACCGATGCCCTCATGGACTCGATCCCGATCGTCGTCATCACGGGCCAGGTGCCGACGCACCTCATCGGCAACGACGCCTTCCAGGAATGCGACACGGTCGGCATCACGCGGCCTTGCACCAAGCACAACTACCTGGTCAAGAACGTGAAGGATCTGGCGCGCATCCTGCACGAGGCCTTCTACGTCGCCTGCCACGGGCGGCCCGGCCCGGTGGTTGTCGACATCCCGAAGGACGTGCAGTTCGCCAAAGGGCCCTATGTGGGTCCGAAGAACATTGAGCACCGGACCTACAAGCCTCGCATCGAGGGTGACGAGCGGCGTATCGCGCAGGCCGTCGAGCTCCTCGCGCATGCCAAGCGGCCGATCCTCTATTCGGGCGGCGGCGTGATCAACTCCGGCCCCGAGGCGAGCAGGCTCTTGCGCGAGCTCGTCAAGCTCACGGGCTTTCCCATCACCTCGACCCTCATGGGGCTCGGCGCCTATCCGGCGTCCGGCGAGCAGTGGCTGGGCATGCTCGGCATGCACGGCACCTACGAGGCCAACATGGCGATGCATGACTGCGACGTCATGCTGTGCGTCGGCGCTCGCTTCGACGACCGCATCACGGGCCGCACCGACGCCTTCTCGCCGGGCTCGCGCAAGATCCACATCGACATCGACCCCTCCTCTATCAACAAGAACATCCGGGTCGACGTGCCGATCGTAGGCGACTGCGCGCATGTGCTGAAAAGCCTGATCGCGCTCTGGAAAGCCCGCAAGGTGAAGCCCGACGCCAAGGCGCTGGCGGCATGGCGCAAGCAGATCGACGGCTGGCGCAGGCGCGACTGCCTGCGCTACCGGCCGAGTCCGGACGTCATCATGCCGCAATATGCGATCGAGCGGCTTTATGCGCTGACCCGCGGCAAGGACGTCTACATCACCACGGAAGTGGGCCAGCACCAGATGTGGGCGGCGCAGTTCTTCCGCTTCGAGGAGCCGAACCGCTGGATGACCTCAGGCGGACTCGGCACCATGGGCTACGGCCTGCCGGCGGCGGTCGGCGTGCAGGCGGCGCATCCGAAGTCGCTGGTCATCGACATCGCGGGCGACGCCTCGGTGCTCATGACCATGCAGGAGATGTCGACGGCGGTGCAGTACCGGCTGCCGATCAAGATCTTCATCCTCAACAACCAGTACATGGGCATGGTCAGGCAGTGGCAGCAGCTCCTGCACGGCAACCGCATGTCGGAGAGCTACATGGAATCGCTGCCGGATTTCGTGAAGCTGGCGGAGGCCTATGGCGGTGTCGGCATCCGCTGCGAGAAGCCGGACAAGCTCGACGACGCCATCAAGGAAATGATCGAGGTGAAGGCGCCGGTGCTCTTCGACTGCCGTGTCGCGAGCCTCGCCAACTGCTTCCCGATGATCCCCTCGGGCAAGGCGCACAACGAGATGCTGCTCGGCGAGGAGGTGCCGGACGAGGAAGTCGAGAACGCGATCGGTGCTGAAGGCAAGGTCCTGGTGTGAGGCGAGGCAGATGAACAAGACGACGGCGACACAGCCAGGCTCGGCCTACTTCCTCGAGGAGGTGAAGGCCAAGGCGGAAGCGCACACGCTCTCGATCGTGGTCGACAACGAGCCCGGCGTCCTGGCGCGGGTGATCGGGCTCTTCTCGGGGCGCGGCTACAACATCGAATCGCTGACCGTCTCCGAGACGGAGCACGAGGCGCATGTCTCGCGCATCACCATCGTGACCACCGGAACGGCCATGGTGCTCGAGCAGATCAAGCACCAGCTCGAGCGCATGGTGCCGGTGCACTCGGTCGACGACCTCACCGTCATGGGCAACGCCATCGAGCGGGAGCTGGCGCTCATCAAGGTGGCGGGCGATGGCGAGCACCGGGTCGAGGCGCTGCGGCTCGCCGATGCCTTCCGGGCGCGCGTGATCGACGCCACGCATTCCTCCTTCGTGTTCGAGCTCACGGGGCGCACGGGCAAGATCGAGCAGTTCATCGCGCTCATGCAGCCACTGGGGCTCAAGGAGGTGGTGCGCACCGGCATCGCCGCCATCAGCCGCGGCCCGGACGCGATGAAACTGTGAAACCGCCATGTCGCTCGAAATCTTCCTGGCGCTCCTGCTCTTCGCCTTCGTGGCGTCCTTCACGCCGGGCCCGAACAACCTGATGCTGCTGGCTTCCGGCGTGAACTTCGGGTTCCGCCGCACGATCCCCCATATGCTGGGCATCGGGCTCGGATTTCTGTTCCTGATGCTCTGCGTCGGATTCGGGCTCGGCGCGCTCCTCACCGCCGCGCCCGTGCTTCACACGGCCCTCAAGGTCGCCGGCGCCGCCTATCTCTGCTATCTCGCCTGGCGCATCGCGACCAGCCGGGGCTTCGGCGATGCCAAGGGCGCCGGGCGGCCCATGAGCTTCCTCGAGGCCGCCGGCTTCCAGTGGGTCAATCCCAAGGCCTGGATGATGTCGCTTACGGCCATGGCTGCCTATACGAGCACCGAAAGCCCGGTCCTCAGCGTCCTGATCGTCGGTCTCGTCTTCATCCTGGTGACGATGCCGGTCGTGTCGGTCTGGACCGGATTCGGCGTCGTGCTGCGCGAATGGCTCAATGACCCCATGCGTTTGCGCATGTTCAACATCACCATGGCGGTCTTGCTGGTGGCGAGCCTGTGGCCCATGCTGCGCTGAGCCCTGCAGCAACTCTGGCCTCCCCATGACCTGCCGCCTTTCCGTCAATCTCAATGCCATCGCCATGCTGCGCAACCGGCGGAACCTGCCCTGGCCGAGCGTGGTCGGCATGGGGCGGCTGGCGCTCGGGGCGGGCGCGCACGGGCTCACCGTGCATCCGCGCCCGGACGAGCGGCACATCCGACGCTCCGACGTGCCGGAGATCGCCAGGCTGATCGCGGAGGAGTTTCCGGAGGCCGAGTTCAACATCGAGGGCAATCCCGACGCGCGCTTCACGGAGCTTGTCGAAGGCGTGCGGCCGACGCAGGTGACGCTGGTGCCGGACGACGTGCGGCAGGCGACCTCCGACCACGGCTGGGATATCGCGGCGCACCGGAGCTTTCTCACCGACATCATCCAGCGCTTGCGCGCCTCGGGCATGCGGGTGTCGCTGTTCATCAATCCGGAACCCGAGCTGCCGGCGCTCGCGGCCGAGGTCGGCGCGGACCGGGTGGAGATCTATACCGGACCCTATGGCGGCGCCTTCGAGAAGGCCGTGCGGGAGCGGGAGTTCGCGCGTGTCGTCGCCACCGGAAAGGCGGCCAAGGCGGCGGGCCTCGGGCTCAATGCCGGCCACGATCTGACGCTCGAGAACCTGCCGTCGCTCATCAAGGCCCTGCCGCACCTCGCCGAGGTCTCGATCGGCCACGCGATCACCTCGGATGCTCTCATCCACGGCATGCCGGGCGCCGTCTTCCGCTACCGGGCGGCCTGCGGCGAGCGGGTCTAGCCTTTTCCCGAGCTTCCGCGGGCGAGCAGGGCTTCCGCCTCGCGCACCATGCGCTCCACGATCTCCGCGGCGGACGGGATGTCGGTGATGAGATCGATGCCTTCGCCCGCGAACAGCACCGACGTCTCGACATCGCCCGCCTTGCGCGCCTCCTCGTACCTCGCCTCCTCGGCGTCAATGTAGCGACGGAGCTCCTTCTCGCGGCCGTGCCAATTTCCTGAAAAGGCGTTGGCGATGGCGCGTCCGGTGTAGGGGCGGGGCCAGTCGAAGCGCCGCACGATGTCGAAGATCTCCGTGCGGAGCGTGTCGTCCCCGGAAGAGCCGACGATGCGCTGCTTCATCGCATTGCTGCCGAGAGCCTCGCGGGTCGCGAAGAAGCGCGTCCCGAGCAGCACGCCTTCCGCGCCGAGCATCAGGGCGGCGGCGAGTCCGCGTCCGTCCGAGATGCCGCCCGCCGCCAGGACCGGCGTTGGGGAAACCGCGTCGACGATCGCCGGCAGGAGCGTGAAGAGCGCGCGGCCGGAGGTGCCGTGGCCGCCGGCCTCTGTCCCCTGCGCCACGATCGCATCGGCGCCCAGCGCCTTTGCCGTCCTCGCCTCGGCGAGCGAGGAGACCTGCAGGATGAGCGTGCGGCCCGCATCACGGATGGCGGGGACGAAGGGGGCCGGGTCGCCGAAGGAAAGGAACACCGGATCGGCGCCCCGCGCCAGGATGAGGTCAAGGAGCTCCGGCTTCCGTGCGAGGCTCCAGGTGATGAAGCCGGCGCCGACCTTCTGGTTGCCAGCCGCGTCGAACTGCTGGGAGATCCATTCCTCGCTGCCGTAGCCGGCGCGCGGGTCGCCATAGCCGCAGCCGATGAGGCCAAGGCCGCCCGCCCGCGTCACCGCGGCCGCCAGGGCGCCGCCCGCCACACCCCCCATGGGAGCAAGGACGATCGGATGCTCGATCTCGAAAAGCTCGGTGATCCTGGTTCGCATCGCTGGCACGAATTCTAGACCGAGCGAGGCCTGTCCGGGAGTGCCGACGCCGCACGTCATGCATGAAGCGGGCGCACGGGAATGCTCCATGATGTACCCGAATGTCTGCGCGTGATTGTCTTTGCTGCACCTGCGAAAAGTGCTAGACCCGCGCCCTGCCGCGACCAGCGGTGCAAACATTAGGTGCTGCCATGGCCTCCGAATCCGACCAGTCGGGCGAGGAGCCCCACAGTCCTGCCGGCCTTCAACCGAAAACAAGCCTCTGGACGCTGGCGCTCGGGAGCATCGGCGTCGTCTACGGCGATATCGGCACGAGCCCGCTCTATGCGTTCCGCGAAGCGCTGCTCGCCGCGAGCGAGGGAGGCGCCGTGACGGAAGAGGCCGTTTACGGGATCTCCTCGCTCATCCTCTGGGCGCTCTTCATCATCGTGACGCTGAAATATGCCTTCGTGCTGCTCCATGCCGACAACCGGGGCGAAGGCGGCACGCTGGCGCTGATGGCGCTGGCGCGGCGGGTGGTCGGAACGCCCGTCCTGGTGCTCGGGCTCGCGAGCGCGGCGCTCTTCTACGGCGACGCCCTCATCACCCCCGCCATCTCCGTGCTCTCGGCTGTCGAAGGTCTGAAGCTCGCAACGCCCGAGATCGGACACTGGGTGGTGCCGCTCACGGTGCTCATCCTGATCGGCCTCTTCGCCGTCCAGAGCCACGGCACGGCCCGGGTCGCAACCTTCTTCGGTCCTCTCACCTGCCTCTGGTTCCTCGCCATCGCCGTCGCCGGCATCGCGGGCATCGGCCACAATCCGGAGATCCTCGGCGCGCTCAATCCCTGGCATGCCGTCTCCTTCCTCATCACACACGGCGAGATCGGCATCATCGCGCTCGGAGCGGTGTTCCTCGCCGTCACGGGCGCCGAGGCGCTCTATGCCGACCTCGGGCATTTCGGCCGCAAGCCCATCCAGGTCGCGTGGCTCAGCGTCGTCCTGCCGGCGCTGGTCATCAACTACCTCGGACAGGCCGCGCTGGTGCTGGAGCGGCCGGAAACCATCGACAATCCGTTCTACCGCCTGGTGCCGGACTGGGCGCTCCTCCCCATGGTCGGGCTCGCGACGGTCGCCACGGTCATCGCCAGCCAGGCCGTCATCACCGGAGCCTATTCCATCAGCCGCCAGGCGGTGCGCCTCGGGCTCCTGCCGCGCCTCGAGGTCCGGCACACGTCGGAGACCCAGGAAGGCCAGATCTACATGCCGCAGGTCAACCTGTTGCTCCTCGTCGGCGTGCTGGCGCTGGTGCTCTTCTTCGAATCCTCCGCGGCGCTCGCGACCGCCTACGGTATCGCCGTCACCGGCACCATGGTGGTCACCGCCACCATGGCGTTCATCGTCATCTGGCGGATCTGGAATTGGCCGCTCTGGAGCGCCGTGGCGCTCATGCTGCCGCTGCTCTGCATCGACCTTCTGTTCCTGGTCGCCAATCTCTTCAAGATCAACGACGGAGGATGGATGCCGGTCCTGATCGCGGCCGCGCTCATGGTCGTCATGTGGACGTGGATGCGCGGGTCGCGGATCCTGTTCGAGAAGACGCGCCGCACCGAGGTGCCGCTCGGCGATCTCATCGAGCGGCTGGAGCGCAAGGTGCCGCCGCGCGTCCCCGGAACGGCGATATTCCTCACCTCCGATCCCGAAAGCACGCCGACGGCGCTGCTCCACAGCCTCAAGCACTATAAAGTGCTGCACCAGCAGAATCTTATCCTCACGGTGGTCACCGCCAGCCAGCCGCGCGTCGAGCCCGAGGACCGCATAGAGCTCGTGACGCTCTCGCCGCACTTCACGCGCGTGCAGGCGAACTTCGGCTTCATGGAGAGCCCCAACCTTCCCGAGGCGCTCGCGGCCTGCCGCAAGCTCGGCTGGAAGTTCGACATCATGTCGACCTCCTTCTTCCTGTCGCGCCGACGCATCAGGCCGAGCCCCAAGGGGGGCATGCCGCTCTGGCAGGACAAGCTCTTCATCCTGCTGGCGCGCAACGCCTCCGACGCGACGGAATATTTCCGGATCCCGACCGGCCGGGCGGTGGAGATCGGAACCCAGGTCACGGTGTGATGCGGGGCCGGGGCAGCAGCCCTGCGGCGGAAGGCTAGCTTGCGCCTTGAGTTTTGGCGGACTGCGGCTATTGTCCGCGCCGCAACACGTCCAACACGGCAAGGCGAGGGGTATGCGATGCGCGTCTATTACGACCGGGATGCCGACGTCAATCTGATCAAGGGCAAGAAGGTGGCGATCGTCGGCTTCGGCTCGCAAGGTCACGCGCATGCCCAGAATCTCAAGGATTCCGGGGCGAAGAACGTCATCGTGGCGTTAAAGAAGGGTTCCGGCAGCGCCAAGAAGGCGGAAGCGGCCGGGCTGCCGGTGAAAACCGTCGCCGAGGCCGCCAAGGTGGCCGATCTCCTGATGATGTGCACGCCCGACGAGCTGCAGGCCGACATCTGGAAGGGCGAGATCGAGCCCAATATCCGCGACGGAGCGGCCATCGCCTTCGCGCACGGGCTCAATGTCCATTTCAATCTGATCGAGCCGCGCTCGACCATCGACGTGCTGATGGTGGCGCCCAAGGGCCCTGGGCACACGGTACGCTCCGAATACCAGCGCGGCGGTGGCGTGCCCTGCCTCATCGCCATCCACCAGGACGCCTCCGGCAACGCCCACGACATCGCGCTCTCCTATGCCTCCGCCATCGGCGGCGGCCGCTCCGGCATCATCGAGACGACCTTCAAGGAGGAGTGCGAGACCGACCTCTTCGGCGAGCAGGCGGTGCTCTGCGGCGGGCTGGTCGAACTCATCCGCGCCGGTTTCGAGACGCTGGTCGAGGCGGGCTACGCCCCTGAGATGGCCTATTTCGAATGCCTGCACGAGGTGAAGCTCATCGTCGACCTCATCTACGAGGGCGGCATCGCCAACATGAACTATTCGATCTCCAACACGGCGGAGTTCGGCGAGTACATGTCGGGGCCCCGCGTCATCACGGACGAAACGCGCGCCGAGATGAAGCGCATCCTCAGGGACATCCAGACGGGCAGGTTCACGAGCGAGTGGATCCGCGAGGTGAAGGCAGGCCAACCCAGCTTCAAGGCGACGAGGCGGGTCAACGACGCGCACCCGATCGAGGAAGTGGGCGAGAGGCTCAGGGCGATGATGCCCTGGATCGCCAAGAACAAGCTCGTCGACAAGGCGAAGAACTGACGCGCTTTTCCAAGTGTGAGGGCGGCGCCAGCCGGCGCCGCCTCTTATTTTTCGCGCCGCCTGAACGCGTCGAAGTCGCGCCGGGTGACCTCGATCTCCTCCTGCAGCCAGAGGCGGAAACTTCTCGCGGTCTCGGATTCCCGCGAACCCTTGGCGCGCACCAGATAATACTGGCCCGCGTCCTCGACATCGATCGAGAACGGCCGCACGAGCCTCCCCGACAGCAGCGCCTCGGTGCACAGGATCTGATCGCCGAGCGCAAAACCCTGGCCGGCCTCCGCCGCCTCGATCGCGAGATGGGCCTGGAACGTCGCGCCCCGCGCATCGGCGCTCAGCTCGACGCCGGCCCTGGCGAGCCAGTTTCGCCAGTGCTGCTTGTGCTGCTCGTGCAGGAGAGGGAAGCTCGCGAGATCCTTCGGGGAGAGGCCATGGATGCCGTCGATGAGCCTTGGACTGCACACCGGGAAATTCAGCGACTCCGACAGCCTGACCGCCTCGACATCGCTCCAGGCGCCGCCGCCGTAGCGAAGACCGGTATCGGCCTCGCCGGACCGGAAGTCCGCGAGCCTTGCATCCGGATCGACCTGCATCTCGATGTCCGGATGAAGCTCCGAAAACTGGCCGAGGCGCGGAACCAGCCAGCGGGACGCCATGGCCGGCTCGACGGAGACGACTAGCCGCTTCGAGTGTGGGCGCAGCAGGGCCTGGGTCGCGCCGGCGAGCGCATCGAAGAGGGGCGTCACCTCGGCGCCGTAACGCTGCCCTGCCTCGGTCAGCGTCACGCCGCGCCGTGTACGGACGAAGAGCTCGCGCCCAAGCCATTTCTCGAGATCGCGGATGTGACGGCTGACGGCGGCATGCGTGACGCAGAGCTCGTCGGCGGCGGCCGTGAAGCTCGAATGCCGGGCGGCCGCCTCGAAGGCGCGAACGGCGTTGAGCGAGGGCAGGCGGCGGGCCATCAGGCAATCCTACTCAGAGAACCACGACCATAGCGTGGGGAAGCTGAACGGTTGCTGCAAGGGCCTGCCTCCTGACACAACAAATGGTCACAACAGCCGTAGCTTAATGCCGTTTGTCATGGCGCAGGCCATCCATAGGCTTCAGGGCAATGAAGCGAATGGAGGCCCTCCATGAACTGGATCTTCAATGACTATGCCGATGTCTATGACGTCGCGATGCTCGGCTCCTGGCGCGGCGAACGTCGAAACGAGCTCCGCCGCGAGCAGGATCTCGGCGACGCCGGCACGGACGCATCGTGCGAGGCAAAGCCTCCCGGACCGAAAGCGACGCTCCACGCCTTCGCACGGCTGACGGCCTTGCGGGATGCGATGAACAGCATCAGCTCCGCGATGCGACGGTTGAGCGCCAGCGCCCCATCGTGACGAGGCAAGCTGTCAGCGCCGGAGATCGAGGATGTCGAGCTTCGACTCGTGCTTCGGCAAGGGGAGCTCCAGGCGAAGCCGGTTCTTTTCCGGCCGGAAGGCATAGGCGACGTCGTCCTGGTCCGGATCGTCGCCATAGGCGCGGGGCTTCTCGTAGTCGTAGTGGCCGGCGCCGATGAAGATCATGCGCGTCTCGCCGTCGTCGAAGAAGCGGCCGGTGAGGCGCTGCGAGCCCGTGAGCTTCTCGAGCCGCCAGCCGGAGCCATCGTCGGTGATGCGGCATTTGAACCAGCCATAGACCACAAGCGGCAGGAGCCCACCGACCTTGATGGTGCGGCAGCGCCAGTCGCCACGCGGATCGAAGCCTGTGCGCACGCTCAGAGGCTCGCCCTTCAGCACCTCTTCTAGGATGTCGAGATCCGCATTGTCGCCGCCGGCGCGCGCTTCGTTGAGGGCGGAGGCCCGCGTCGCCTCGTAGGAGTCGAGCCGCTTGCCGTCCTCGGGCTTCAGGATCTTCAGGATCTCGCCGTCGGCCCTTGCCGGCCCGGCGATCGCGAGCGCCCCCAGAACGACGACCCAGAATGCACGATGGATGCGCATGGACTGCTCCTTGCCTTTGACCGTCCCGCTCTGTAGGCCGATCTGGCCCAGGGACGAAGGACCTTGATGGATGACGGGCACATTTTCAATCCGCCCGGCAGAGGCGGCGGACGCCGCCGCGCTGACGAGGCTGGCGCTCCGCTCCAAGGCGTCGAACGGCTATGACGAGGCCTTCATGCGCGCCTGCGAGGCGGAACTCACCTACACCGCCCTAACGATCGCGGGCGGAGACACCTGGGTGGCGGAAGACGCTGACGGTCGCCTGCTCGGCTTCTTCGACCTGCGCCCCCAAGGGGACGGGGCGGAGGTCTTCGCGATGTTCGTGGAGCCCGGCGCCAAGCGGTCCGGCCTCGGCCGCGCGCTCTGGGCGAAGCTCGAGGACTGCGCGCGCCGGCGTGGCATCGCCCGCATCGGGCTCGATTCCGATCCGAATGCGGTCGCCTTCTATAGCGCCATGGGCATGCGCATCACAGGCTCCTCGCCCTCGGGCTCCATTCCCGGCCGCTTCCTGCCGCGCATGGAGAAGGCGATCGGCTGATCTTCGCTCGCCTCAGCGGCAATACTTGCCGCGGCCGGCCTTGCGATAGGCGAGGTCGAGGTGGAAGTGGTCGCCGTGATGGCGGTCGGAGCCGGGGCCGAGCACAGTATTGAAGTGGTCGCAGGATTCCGACCTCACCTCGCGCAGGAAGTCGCGCTCGTCCGAGGAGCCGCGCCAGCCGTTCTGAACCGTGACGCTGCGCCCGCTCGCGAGCGTGAACTCCGCGATATCGATGGCGTTGCCGAAGCCGTGCTCACTCATCTTGGAGCCCCGGACACTGTTGCGGGCGCGACAGGAATAGGAGGCGGCGACCCGCACCGCCACCACCGGCTCGCCGAAGCTCGACTGGGCGGCCGGCTGCACGACATCCTGCATCCACTCGCCGACCGCGTCGACGGCGCCGCAGTTCATGGTGGCGCCGTTCTTCAGCGTCACGCCGGCGATCTCGCTCATGCGCCAGGGATTCGGCACCATGCAGCCGTTGCCCCGGTCGATGGGGCTCATCTGCTCGCCGATCCCGATGTCGCGCGGGTCGACACTGCAGGAGGCGGAGGGTGGCACGAGGCCCTTGGTGGTGAATTCCGGGGTCGAGGAGGAACAGGCGACGAGCCCGCCCGCCGCCAGCGCCACGAGCACGTGGCGCGACACACGCGACATACACATACCTGCACGTCCCCTCATCGGCCGTCCGGGGCAAAATCCTAGGCGAGGAGCGTAAACAATCGCTTTCACTGCATTTTTTCTGGCGCGAGGGCGTGCCGAATGGCACAAAGACGGGCATGGGAAGCATCGCCACAATCAATATTCTCCTGTTATCGGGATCGCTTCTCGTTCTCATAGGAATTTGCTCTAGTCTCGTCGCCAACCGTTTCGGCACGCCGCTGCTGCTCGTCTTTCTCGGCATCGGCATGCTGGTGGGCGAGGACGGGCCAATCGGCCTCCCGTTCAACGACTACGAACTCACCTATTTCATCGGCTCACTGGCTCTCGCCATCATCCTCTTCGACGGCGGTCTTCGGACCAAGATGTCGGCGTTCCGGTCGGTGCTCACGCCGTCGGTCGTCCTGGCAACGGTCGGCGTGATCATAACGGCCGCGCTCACGGGCGCCGCGGCCTTTCACCTGCTCGACCAGCTCACGCCCGTGGAGGCTCTGCTGCTCGGCAGCACCGTCGCCTCGACCGATGCCGCCGCCGTCTTCTTCCTGCTGCGCTCGACCGGGACACAGCTTCAGCCGCGGATCGGCACGCTGCTGGAGATCGAGTCCGGCACCAACGATCCCGTGGCCATGTTCCTCACCATCGTGCTGACGGAACTCGTCATCGCCGGCTTCTGGGCGCCGGGATGGACGGTTCTCGTCCAGCTCGCGCAGCAGGCCACGATCGGCTCCGCCTTCGGCGTCGCCGGCGGATTCCTGGTGGTATGGCTCCTCAACCGCGTCGAGATGCCCGGCGGGCTGCATCCGCTCTTCGCCGTCGCCACCGCCGTACTGATCTACGGCGTCACCGCCACCTTCGACGGCAGCGGCCTGCTCGCGACCTACCTGGCGGGCTTCGTGGTCGCCAACCGGCCGACCCGCGCCTATCCCTCGATCGTCGCGTTCCACGACGCGGCGACCTGGCTCTGCCAGATCGGCATGTTCCTGGTGCTGGGCCTGCTGGTCACGCCGAGCGCCCTCATGCAATACGCCGTGCCGGGCCTCGCCATCGCGCTCTTTCTCACCTTCATCGCGCGGCCCGCGGCCATCTGGCTCTGCCTCACGCCGCTCGGCTTCACGGCCAAGGAAATGACGTTCGTCTCCTGGGTGGGCCTGCGCGGGGCGGTGTCGATCTTCCTTGCCGCCATTCCCACCCTGGCGCAGGTGCCGCATGCCGGCCTCTACTTCAACATCGCCTTCTTCATCGTGCTGTTCTCGCTCCTGGTGCAGGGATGGACCATCAACCCGATGGCGCGCTGGCTCGGCGTGACGATGCGGCGGCCGCCGCCGGCCGTGAACCGGGTCGAGCTCGACATTCCGGGGCAGGTCGAGCAGGAAATGGTCGGCTACCCGGTCGCTTCGGACAGCATCGTGCTCGGCCTCACGCGCCTGCCCGCCTGGGCGCGGCTGGTGCTCGTGGTGCGGGACGAGGAAATTCTCGACGCCGCGGCTGCGAGCGTGCTGCAGGCGGGCGACTATGCCTATTTCCTCGTGCCGCGCGAGCGGCTACCGCGCCTCGACCGGCTGTTCGGGGCGAGCGCCGACCTCAGCCGCCGCCAGCTCGGGCAGTTCGGCGAACTTGCCATCAATGGCGATGCGTCGCTCTCCGAAGTGGCGCAGCTCTATGAGCTGGACGTGCCGCTGGAGGAAGCCGGGAAGACCGTGGCGCAGTTCCTCGAAAGCCACATCAAGGGCCGGCCGCAGCCCGGCAACCGGCTGCCGCTCGGGCGCGCCACGCTGGTCGTGCGCGGGGTGGAGGAGGGGCACGTGCTGCGCGCCGGCCTGCAGCTCGAGGAGCTGATCGACACGCCGATCGCGCAGGCGCTGGCGCGGCGCGCAAGGCTCGATACGCTGCCGGGCCGGGCGCGCAATGTCCTGGGCTGGCTCAGGGGCAACGTGAAAGGCTGACCGTCGGGCCCGGGCTGGAGGTTCCGGCCCTCCAGTCCGCCGTTGCCTAACAAGCGATGGCCGTGCTACGCCCGCCGCGACTTCCGATCAGCCGCACAGGTCCGGGCGCGACGCGGGATATCGCATCGCAGGACCCGTGCCCGTACGCGGCCCAAGGGCCAGGGCACCCCGCCATGCTATTGCGCAACATCGCCATCATCGCCCATGTCGACCATGGCAAGACCACCCTCATCGACCGGCTGCTCGCCCAGTCGGGCGCCTTCCGCGAGAAGCAGAAGGTGGCCGAGCGGGCCATGGATTCGAACGAGCTCGAGCGCGAGCGCGGCATCACCATCCTCGCCAAGGTGACCTCGCTCACCTGGAGGGACGCGCGCATCAACATCGTGGACACGCCTGGGCATGCCGATTTCGGCGGCGAGGTGGAGCGCATCCTGAACATGGTGGACGGCGCGGTGCTGCTCGTCGATGCCGCCGAAGGCCCGATGCCGCAGACCAAGTTCGTGCTGTCGAAGGCGCTCAAGATCGGGCTGAAGCCGATCGTCGCCGTGAACAAGATCGACAAGCCGGAAGAGCGGCACGTCGAGGTCGTGAACGAGGTGTTCGACCTCTTCGCCGCGCTCGATGCCACCGACGAGCAGCTCGACTTCCCGATCCTCTACGGGTCCGCCAAGCACGGCTGGATGGCCACTTCGCCGGACGGCGCCAAGGACACGATGGCGCCGCTCTTTGACCTCGTGCTGAAGCATGTGCCGGCGCCCAGGGTGGAGGAGGGCCCGTTCCGCATGCTGGCCACGACGCTCGAGGCCAATCCCTTCCTCGGCCGCCTGCTCACCGGGCGCATCCGCTCCGGCACCGCCAGGGTCAACCAGCAGGTCAAGGCGCTGTCGCGCGACGGCAGGCTCATCGAGCAGGGCCGCATCGCCAAGGTGCTGGCCTTCCGCGGGCTCGACAGGACGCCGGTGGACGAGGCGGAAGCCGGCGACATCGTCGCCATCGCGGGGCTGACCGAGGCCACGGTCGCGGACTCGATCGTCGCTCCCGAGGTCGCGGAGCCCTTGCCCGCCCAACCCATCGACCCACCCACCCTCGCCATGAGCTTCCGCATCAACGACGGACCGCTCGCCGGCCAGGAGGGCGACAAGGTGCAGAGCCGCGTCATCCGCGAGCGGCTGCTGCGCGAGACGGAGCGCAACGTCGCGATCCGGGTGAGCGAGCTTCCGGGCGAGACCGACACCTTCGAGGTGGCGGGACGGGGCGAGCTGCAGCTCGCCATCCTGATCGAGGTCATGCGCCGCGAGGGCTTCGAGCTCACCGTCGGGCGTCCGCGCGTCGTTCCGAGGCGCGACGAGGCAACGGGCCAGACGCTGGAGCCGGTCGAGGAGGTGATCATCGACGTCGACGAGGAGCATTCGGGCGTCGTGGTGCAGAAGCTCTCGGAGCGGCGGGGCGAGCTCAAGGACATGCGGCCGTCCGGCCACGGCCGGCAGCGGCTGGTGTTCCACGTGCCGACGCGGGGCCTCATCGGCTATCACGGCGAACTCCTGTCGGACACGCGCGGCACGGCCATCATGAACCGCCTGTTCCACGCCTATGGGCCCTATGCCGGCGACATCGCCGCGCGGCACACGGGCGTCCTCATCTCGAACGCCGGCGGAGAGGCGGTGGCCTATGCGCTCTGGAACCTCGAGGATCGGGGGCCGATGTTCATCGAGCCGGGCGTCAAAGTTTATGAGGGCATGATCGTCGGCGAGCACACGCGCGGCAACGACCTCGAAGTGAACGTGCTCAAGGCCAAGAAGCTCACCAATATCCGCGCCGCCGGCAAGGACGACAACGTGCTCCTGACGCCTCCCATCAAGATGGGGCTCGAGAAGGCGCTCGCCTTCATCGGCGAGGACGAGCTTGTCGAGGTCACGCCCAAGTCCATCCGACTCCGCAAGGCGCTCCTCGATCCGCACGAGCGTAAGAAGGCGAGCCGGCAGAAGGCGGCTTCGGCGATCTAGTGCCTTACCTGCAGGGCTCCGGCAGGCCGGCGTCCGGAATGCCGGATGTCTTGAGCGAGATGTCCGGCTTGTCCTTGCGGCAGTCGAACCCGCGGGCGAACTCGTCGGCATATTTGCGGGCGAGCGCGTTGGCTTCGGGGCTCGATCCTTCGACATAGGCCGTGTGGCAGGTATCCGGCCCAAGCCGCGTGACGACCAGCCAGCTCTTGCGGCTGCCCTCGCCACCGCTCGTTACATGCCAGCGCAGGATGGCCGCGAAAGGCTCGCCGTCCGCCCGCCGCCATTCGACCTTGGCTCCGAGCGAATTGAAGGCCGCAAAGGTCTGGGTCATGGCGCACTGCGCCTCCGGGCGACGGCCGAACCCGACGAAGAACCGCAGGTCGCCCTCGGCCACGTGCACGGGGATGCCCGGAAGGCCGGCGCATTCGAGACGCCCGCCGTCCTCCGGCTCCGATGAGGGCTCGATCACGCGGCAGGCCTTGAGGTCGAGGTCGGTATAGACGCTGTCCAGCGTCTCGGCTGTGGCGGGCACGATGAGCGCCAGCAGGAGAAAAAGGATTGCCAGGTCACGGAACCTCGAAAGCCGCCACCCGTTTGCGGTGCAGGCGGACGACGAGTTCGCGGACGGCCTTCCATCGTGCCGGCGGTCCGTCGCTTCCGCTGCCTCACATCCCCAAGGAATGCACAAGGAGAGTCCCATGGGCTTTTTCTCCAAGGATATCGCGACGATGGACGATCTCTTCGTCCATACGCTCAGAGACATCTACTACGCCGAGATGCAGATCGTGAAGGCGCTGCCCGACATGGTCCAGAAGGCGACCGACCCCAAGCTCCGCCAAGGCTTCGAAAACCACCTGAGAGAGAGCGAAGGGCACGTCAAGCGCCTGGAGAAAGTGTTCGAGATGCATGGCGTGAAGGCCAAGGCCGTCAACTGCCCGGCGATCGACGGCATCCTCAAGGAGGCCAACGAGGTCGCGGGCGAGGTCGAGGACAAGAAGGTTCTCGATGCGGCCCTGATCGCGGCCGCGCAGGCCGTCGAGCACTACGAGATCACCCGCTACGGCACCCTCATCGCCTGGGCGAAGCAGCTCGGACGCAGCGACTGCGCCTCGGTCCTGCAGCAGACCCTCGATGAGGAAAAGGCGACCGACAAGAAGCTGACGCAGATGGCGGAAAGCGCCGTCAACCAGAAGGCCGCGGCCTGACGGTCCTCTGAGCGCCAGCAGCAGCCGCCCCCGCGGAAACCTTTCGCGGGGCGGCTTCCACGCATGGCCAGGCTGCTGGTCCGGCTTGCAACGGCCGGACCGGCAGGCTAGGCAACCCCTTTCCTGTGAGAAGGGGATTTTCCGACCATGGCGACACACAAGCTGCTGCTCCTTCCTGGCGACGGCATCGGGGCCGAGGTGATGGAGGAGGTGAAGCGGCTCATCGCGTGGTTCAACCGGCGAGGTGTTGCGTCCTTCGAGACCGAGGAGGGGCTCGCGGGAGGCGCGGCCTACGATGCCCATGGCGAGGCGATCTCGGAAGCCGACATGGCCAAGGCCATGGCATGCGATGCCGTCATCTTCGGCGCCGTGGGCGGGCCCAAGTGGGACAGCGTCCCTTACGACAAGCGGCCGGAGGCAGGCCTCCTCAGGCTCCGCAAGGATCTGGCGCTCTATGCCAATCTGAGACCCGCCATCTGCTATCCGGCGCTCGCGGAAGCCTCCTCGCTCAAGCGCGAGGTGGTCGAGGGCCTCGACATCCTGATCGTGCGCGAGCTCACGGGCGGGGTCTATTTCGGGGAGCCGAAAACCATCACCGATCTCGGCAACGGGCAGAAGCGGGCCGTCGACACCCAGGTCTACGACACTTACGAGATCGAGCGGGTGTCGCGCGTCGCCTTCGAGCTTGCCCGCAAGCGCCGCAACCTCGTCCACTCGGCCGAGAAGCGCAACGTGATGAAATCCGGCGTGCTCTGGAACGA
Source organism: Parvibaculaceae bacterium (assembly GCA_050181295.1). Classification (GTDB taxonomy): domain Bacteria; phylum Pseudomonadota; class Alphaproteobacteria; order Rhizobiales; family Aestuariivirgaceae; genus JBFXDI01. The sequence goes on from JBFXDI010000009.1 coordinate 36,176, forward strand.
GGTGGTGACCAAGCTCCACAAGGACGCTTACGCCGACGTTGAGCTGCAGCACATCCTCGCCGACAATTGCGGCATGCAGCTCGTGCGGTCGCCGAAGCAGTTCGACGTGATCGTCACCGACAACCTGTTCGGCGACGTGCTCTCCGACGTCGCCTCGATGCTCACCGGCTCGCTCGGCATGCTGCCCTCCGCCTCGCTCGGGGCGGCGGATGAGAAGACCGGCAAGCGCAAGGCCATGTACGAGCCCGTGCACGGCTCGGCGCCCGACATCGCCGGCCGCAGGCTCGCCAATCCCATCGCCATGATCGCCTCCTTCGGCATGGCGCTGCGCTATTCCTTCGACATGGGCGAATGGGCGGACCGGATCGACCAGGCCATCGCCCGCACGCTCGACAAGGGCATCCGCACCAACGACATCATGCAGCCCGGCATGCGCAACGCCGGAACCGACGAGATGGGCAAGGCGATCATCGAGGAACTCGAGGCGCTGGCGGCCTAGACATGCTCAGGGTCGGCCCGCAGGAATGGTACGAGACCGTCCGTTTCGCGGACGGCGTGACGCTCATCCACGAGCCCTGGATCAAGCCCTTCTACCGCTGCAACATCTGGCATGTCAGGGGGCGCGACCGCGACCTCCTGTTCGATTCGGGCCTTGGACACTTCAGCCTCAGGCGACATGTGGGGCTGTTAAGCGAGCGTCCGCTCACGGCGGTGGCGAGCCACACGCATTTCGACCATATCGGCTGCCATCACGAGTTCGAGGACCGCGGCGTGCATCGGGCCGAGGCCCCGATCCTCGCCGATCCGGCGAACGAGAAGACTCTTGCCGACAAGTACGCGACGGACGAGATGTTCGACCGCCTTCCCGAGGGCTGGGATGCGGCCGCCTATCGCATCGCGCCGGCGCCCGCCGGCAGGCTGCTCGAGGATGGCGACGGCATCGACCTCGGCGACCGGCATTTCCGCGTGGTGCACACGCCCGGCCATTCCCCCGGCGGCATCGGACTCCTCGAGGAGAGGACCGGCATCTTTCTCTCGGGCGACATCCTCTATGACGGGCCGCTGATCGACGATGCCTACCACTCCGACCGGGAGACCTATGCCCAGACCATGGAGCGGTTGCGGGAGCTGCCGGTGAGCGTCGTGCATGGCGGTCATTTCCCGTCCTTCGGGAAGACGCGCTTCGCGCAGCTCATCGAGGAGTATCTGGCGGCAAGACGGAAGCCCGGCTGCCACCTCGCCTAGAGGCGGATCCGTCAGATCGTGCGCGCGAAGGCGCCGCGACCCGTCAGCGTATCCTCGACCACGCGCCTCAGCTCGTCTCGCTGGAAAGGCTTCGAGATGAGGTTGTCGCGCAGCCGCGGCTCCTCCTGATGCACGACGGCGCCCCTGGGATAGCCGGACGCATGGATGACCTTGAGCGAAGGACGGATCTGCGCGGCCGCCTGCGAGAGGTCGAAGCCGTTCATGCCGCCCGGCATGATGACGTCGGTGAAGAGCAGATCGAAATCGTCGTGCGACTGGAGTGTCTGCAGCGCCTCGATGGCGCTTCCTACCTCGACCACCTCGTAGCCGAACTCCAAAAGAAACTCGCGCGCCACCGAGCGCACTTCCTCCTGGTCCTCGACCAGCAGGATCTTGGCGCGGCGCGGCATTTCCTGCTCCGCCTCCGGCACCAGAGCCTCGCCTTCCGCGAGCTTGCGCGGCAGGTACATCTTGATGGTCGTGCCGCGGCCCTCCTCGCTGTAGATCCTGATGTGGCCGCCCGACTGCTTGATGAAGCCGAAGACCATGGAGAGGCCGAGACCGGAGCCCTTGCCGACCTCCTTGGTCGTGAAGAAGGGCTGGAAGACCTTGTGAAGAAGGTGCTTCGGAATGCCCACGCCCGTGTCCGACACCGCGATCATTACATAGTGGCCGGGCAGCACGTCCTCGTGTCCCCGCGAGAAGCGGCCATCGAACTCGACCGGCGCGGTCTCTACCGTCAGGCGACCGCCCTCGGGCATCGCATCGCGCGCGTTGATGGCGAGATTGATGATCGAGGTCTCTAGCTGCGTTGCGTCGGCGATGATGCAGGGATCGCCCGGCATGAGGTCGATCCTGAGGTCGAGGGCCTCGCCGATCGATCGCTTGAGCAGATCCTCCATGCCTGAGATCAGCCGGTTCACTTTCAGCTCCTGCGGCACGAGCGGCTGGCGGCGCGCGAAGGCGAGGAGCTGCTTGGTGAGCTGCGAGCCCTTGCTCGCTGCGAGATAAGCCTCATGCGCCCGCTTCTCGGCCTTCGCGTCGCCCTGGAGCGCGCCTTCCACGAGCTGCAGGTTGCCCATGATCACGGTCAGGAGGTTGTTGAAATCGTGCGCGATGCCGCCCGTCAGATGGCCGACCGCTTCCATCTTCTGGGCCTGGCGCAGGTGCGATTCAGCCTTCTGCCGTTCGGTGACGTCGACGATCTGCACGATGAACTGCTCAGGCCTCCCCGCCGCGTCCTTGACCGCGGAGAGGCTCGTCAGCCCGACGAGAAGCCGGTTGCCGGGCGCGCGATAGCGAAGCTCGCTCTGGAGCCCGGTGTTTCCGGGCACCGCCAGCCGCTCGAACAGCGCCTTGGCCCTGGCCAAGTCGTCGACGGCAAGGAGGTCATGGAAGTTGACGTGCTTGAGCTCGTCCATGTCGAGCCCCAGGATCTCGGCAAGCGCTTCGTTAACCGTGTCGAAGCGGCCGTCCGGGTTTAGCACCGCCATGCCGTGGGCGGCGGCCTCGAAGGCGGAACGGAAGCGCTGCTGGCTGCGGCCGAGCGCCGCCACCGCGGCGGTGCGCTCCGACATGTCGGCGAAGACGGCGATCGAGCGCTCCAGACGCCCTTCGGGATTGCGGTAGCCGATGGCCGACATGAGGAAGTCGGCGGTGCGCCCGGCGCGGGTCGTGAACTGTACGTCGATATTCTTGAACTGGCCCGACTTCTCGTAGTCGGGCATTACATGGCGCAAGAGCCACTCGCGCGAACGCTCGGTCAGGAGCGAAAGCATGCGCCTGCCGCAGAGCGCCTCGGGCGCGTATCCCAGCACCTCGGACGTCATCCGGTTGGCATTCTGGACGATGCCGTCGCCGTCGATCACCAGGATCATCATCGGCAGGCGGTCGAGCAGATCCTCGTAGATGGCCATCGACTGCCCGAGGAAGAGGCTCGCGGAGCGTCCGGCGTCCTCGACCGTTGGCTGCTGGGCGAAGGGATCAGGCTCCAGATCCGGGACGCGCTTCAGGCGCACGGGCCCCTGCGGCTTGTAGAAGGTGGGAACAGGGTCTTCGTCCGGGGACTCGCCAGGCCCGTGCGCGAGCCAGTTGGAAAACGAGACCGCCCTTGCTTCCTTGGTGACCGTCCAGGCCATATGCCTATCCCTCGCCGTCCTTGTTCCCAGGGGCAGATTAAGGCGGCAAACGTAAAAACGGCGTTGGCCGCGAGGGGGGAAGCCGCCGCCCAGCGGCAGGCGCGCGGAAATCTCCGGTTAAGGTAAAGAATGCGCTAACGCATCGGCCTCCGGCGCGGTTTCCGCCGACAGCTCGGGCCTTCCGACCGCCTCGGCGGCGACCAGGGCCTCGAACAAACCGTTGTCGTCGACGGCATCGGGAAGCATGCGCTTCTCCTCGGTGACCCTCACTTCGGCGCCCGAAGCGCCCATGGCAAGGACCGCTTCCCGGGCGGCGGCCGCCGCTTCCGCCCGCGCGTGCTCCAGCGCCTGGGCGGCGCCCACGAAAATTCTCGGGCCCGATGGTCCATGGACGCGGAAGGCGCCGGCGCCGTCTCCCGTCACCTCGATCTCCACTCGGCGCGCGATCACGCCGGTCGCGGCGCCGACCGCGTTGGCGACGTCCCAGTGCTGGGGATAGATGATCCGCGTCCCGAGCCGCGCCCCGACCTCGTCATAGTAGACGCGCACGGGGGCGCCCACCGCCACAACGGGAACGGCCGGCGTGATCGACACGCGCGCCAGCCCCACCGCCGCCTCGCCGCGGCAGACGGCATCGACGATCGGATTGGCGGCGAGCGCCCGCTCGGCTGCCGTCTCGATCACCACCTCGGCCGTCGCGCGGGCGACTTCGGACCAGATCTCGCGGCAGAAAGCCTGTAAGCGCTCCTCGGAAGGGTCCGCCATGTCGCGCTGCCAGAGCACGAGCCTCGTCGCCAGCCGCGCGCCTTTCGCCGACCAGTTCGACTGGAGTCCCAGGACGTGGGCGGCATCGGAGGGCGTGAGCGCCGAGAGCTGGGCGCGCCCCTTGCGGATAAGGCCACTAAGGGTGCGCTGAGCGCCGCTCGACACGGCGACATCGGCCACGGCCCTCGGCGTGGCGCCAATGCTTGAGAGGAGTTCCGCTTCCCGCTGCGACAAGCCGCCCGCTTCCGCCGCGCCGCTGCCCAGCGGCAGGAGGACGAAGCGGGCGGAGAGGGAATTCGGCCGCCCATCGGCCAGCTCCGCCTCGAGCCGCTTCCTCACCTCCGGGAAGCGATCCGCCAGAAGCGAGACCGGCACCACCCGCTCGGGGCCGACCGAGAGCGTGCCGTCCATGGCTATCCGCACCTCGCTGTCGCCGCCGAGGCCGATGGTGCGGACGTCCATGGCCTGCACCATGGTGCGCCATCCGCCCACCACCGCGCCTTCGGCCGCGATGCGGGGGCGGCCTTTCTCCACGATCGCGAGATCGGTGGTGGTGCCACCCATGTCGGACAGGATGAAGTCCGGAAGTCCCGAAAGGGCCGCGGCGCCGACCACGCTGGCGGCGGGGCCGGAGAGGATGGTCTCGATGGGCCTGAGCGCCACGGACTCCGCCAAGGCCAGCGTGCCGTCGCCCTTGACGATCATCAGCGGCGCCACGATGCCGAAGCCCCGCATGGCGCGCTCGACGGCGGTGATCAGCGCCGATATGCGGGCGATGAGCCGGGCGTTGAGGGCGGCGGTCAGAGCGCGGCGGGGTGCATCGAGGGCGGAGGAGAGCTCGCTCGACAGGGTCACCGGACGTCCGGTCGCCTTCACGATCACGTCGCGCGCCTGGCGCTCGTGGAGCGGGTTCCTGACCGCGAAAGCCGAGGCTACGGCGAAGGCCTCGGCCTCCCGGCCATGGAGGCGGGCCGCCTTCTCGAGCGCTTCGACATCGAGCGGCGCCGCCGCGTCGCCATTGTGGTCGTGCCCGCCCGCGATGCGCTCGACCGGCGTGTTCGGCATCTTCTGCGCGAAGCCCGCGCGCTCCGCCATGCCGGCATCGAAGCCGATCAGGATGACGGCGACGGCGCTGCCATGGCCTTCGACAACGGCGTTCGTCGCAAGAGTGGTCGAGACGGAGACGAGACCGACCTTGCCGCGGATATCGGGATCGGGCGCCGCCTTCAGCGCCGCCTCGAGCGCGCCCGTCACGCCCAAGGAGAGGTCGCCGCGGGTCGTGAGCGACTTGCCGCTCGCGACGACCCGGTGGCCGGGCGTGGCGATGATGGCGGCGTCGGTGTAGGTGCCGCCGGTGTCGATGCCGACGAGGTAGGTCTTTTCCATGCATGCCGCCCACGCCGGCAAAGGGACGGCGCGGGGTCAGGGGCTTTTAGGGAAGGGACCCGCGGTTTGGCAATCCCGGCAGCAGCCGAAAGTTCAGGCCGCTCCGCGTCTGGCCGGAACGGCCTCTTCCTCCTCGACCGCCACGATGCCCGCGACGGCGAGGCCTGTGACGATGGTGCGGGCCTCGCCCTGCGGCTCGGCGTGGTGTTCGGCCACGGTCTCGGCGATGAGGCTGGCGATGAGCGGCATGCAGGAGCCGCAATTCGGACGCTTGCCGCAGCAGGAGAAGACGCGCCCCGGCGTCACGACGCCATGCTCGTCGTCGCTCCGGAGGCTCCGTACCGCACGGCGCACCTCGCTGCAGGCGATGACATTGCAGTGGCAAACCATCATTGGAACGCATCTCCCGCGCGGGCCGGCGTCTCGAACCGGCGCGACAGGTCGGCGAGCGCGCGCACGAAGGTCGCCTGCCCGGCCGAGCGGATGGGCATGAAAGGCTTGCGCAGGCGCTTGCAGAGCTGCTTGGCCTTGAGGCAGGCCCCGTGGCTGATGCAGTCGATGGGGCAGACGACGGCGTCGCAGCGCGCCACCAGATCGTCCAGCCGATGGCTCGAATCCTCCTCGCCGCCGTCGTGATGCAGGATCACCGCGCGGCTCTCCGCGGCGGTGCGCTGGATGGCGGAGACGCTGCCCTGCCTTCCTCCGAGATAGAGGATGTGGCGGCCGCCGAGGTCCGGCACGAGGATGGGCTCGGCAGCCTTGGCGGCGATCCGCGGTCCGGCTTCCGGGCGGCGCGACAGACGACGCTGCAGCGTGTCGAGCTCGTTCTCAAGCTCGCGCGCCCGGGTGCGGGCGGCAATAAGCGCGCGTTCACGCTTCTGGAGAAGCTCCGTGTTGCGGCGCTCACGCGGAGCATCCGTCCCCTGAAATGGGCGCTGCGCGCTCTCGGCTGCGCGCTGCCGCTCGGTCGCCACCACTTGCTCGAGATTCGCCACCTTCTCATCGCGACGAGCGACGGCGGCGCGCGCCTGGCGTCCCCAGCGTTCGAGCTGCCGCTCGAGCTTCTCAACCCGCGCCTGCAGGTCCGCCGCCACGCCCACGATGCGGCGTGTCGAGCCGCCCATGAGATGCGACATCATATGGACCTGGCCGAACACCTGGACCTTGAGCTCGTCCGGCACATGGGCGTGGGAGAGAAGCGCCCAGTAGCCGGCGGCCACCTGGCCGCTGTTGACGAGGCCGTTCCAGAGCTCGGCCAGTTCGTTGACGCTGCGCGCGCGGGCAACCTTGCGAAGCGCGCCGGCATAACGCTCGTTCAGCAGCTTCTCGAGGCCCCGGGCCACCCTGCCGTCGCGCGCGGCTTCGTTCACGAAATAGGCGTGGACGTCATAGGCCTTGGCTTCGGGATCGAAGCTCAGCTCGCGCCTGCGGGCGAGCGCCATCAGGTCCTCGTGCGACAGGCAGGTGCCGATGATCGAGCAGCACCAGCCATGTCCGATTTCCCAGATGTGCAGACGCCCCGTGTCGCGCTGAGGGCGGCCGGAGAGCGCCAGCGGCGCATGGGCGGTGGCGGCCGCAAGCCCGCTCTTGCCAAGGACGGCGGGCCGTTCACCGCCCGGAGCGGTCTCTTTGCCGTGATCGCACATGGAGGCCCGACTGTCGTTGGTCTCTATTCCGACTAAAATACTCGGAATAGAGACTTGTCAAGCCCATCAAGCCGACAGCCGGCAACAATCCCCACGTAACCGATTGAAAGCCTTGAATCATTCCAAACTGCTGCGAAGGCGTGCGATCAGTTCATGGCAAGCGGTGCGGCGCGCTTCGGAGGGGGAAAGGCCTTGTCCAGCGCCGCGATAGTCGCTGTGTCCAGTTCCAGGTCCGAGGCACCGAGAAAATCCTTCAGGCGCTCCTTGCGGGAGGTTTTGGGGATGGCGATGACGCCCGGCTGCCGCAGCATCCAGGCGAGCGCCAGCGTGGCCGCGGATATGCCAAGGCTCCGGGCCAGGTCGACAAGAGCGGGCTTCGAAAGGAGCGGTCCCTGCCCGAGCGGCGAATAGGCCATGGCGGCAATTTTCGCCTTCTGCATGGCCGGCAGCAGCTCCCACTCGATGCCGCGCGTGCCCAAGTGATAGAGCACCTGGTTGGCGGCGCAGGCGCCGCCGCCCGGCACGCCCGCAACTTTCCTCATGCCCGCGGTGTCGAAATTGCTGACGCCCCAGTGGCGGATCTTCCCTTCAGCCTTGAGCTGCTCGAATGCCGCCACGGTGTCGGCGAGCGGGTGCGAGCCCGGCCAGTGCAGGAGATAGAGATCGATGCGGTCGGTGCCGAGGCGCTTCAGGCTTCTCTCGCAGGCGGCGACGGCGCCCTCGCGCGAAGCATTGTGCGGATAGACCTTGGACACGATGAAGACCCCGTCGCGGCGCCCCTTCACCGCCTCGCCCGTCACCTCCTCCGCGCCACCCTCGCCGTACATCTCGGCGGTGTCGATGAGCGTGAAGCCCATGTCGAGGCCGGCCCGCAGCAGCTCCACCTCGCGCGCCTTCTCCGACCGTTTCTCGCCCATGCGCCAGGTGCCGAGGCCCAGCGCCGGCACCGTCTCGCCGCCCGGCAGGGTCACATGCTTCATCACCGAACCGCCTCCTTGTCCTGCTCTCCCGCAAAGGTTGCCAGCGGGATCGCCGGATCACAAGCTCCGGCGACGGTGCCGCCTGCGCCAAACGCATGCCGTGCCTGCGGAAACGGCCAAGCGACTTGACGTGAGAGGCAATGGGCCGCAAAGCTTGCCCCGCTCATGGCGCGGGGATCGTCCGTGCCCGTACCAACAATCGACGACAGGGAGTTTTTTTCAATGAGCTTGAAGCGCATCGGGGCAGGAGCCCGCATGAGCACCGGCGTCATCCACAACGGCGTCATCTATCTCTCCGGCATGGTCCCCGACAAGGCCAAGGGCAAGTCGGTCAAGGAGCAGACGCAGGACGTGCTGCAGCAGATCGACGCGGCGCTCAAGGAAGCCGGCACCGACAAGACCAAAGTTCTCAAGGCCAACATTTGGCTTACCGACATCGGCCGCTGGGCCGAAATGAACGAAGCCTGGGACGCCTGGGTGGTCTCGGGCAAGACGCCGGCCCGCGCCACGGTCGAGTCGAAGCTCGCCGGTCCGGGCCTCGACGTCGAGATCATGGTCGAAGCAGCGGTCTAGGACGGAATTCATGAAGGCGCTGGTGCTGGGAGCGGGCATCGTCGGAATCACGACGGCCTACGAGCTCAATCGCAACGGTTACGACGTGACGGTGATCGACCGCGAGGCCGAGCCCGCGTCCTTCACGAGCTACGGCAATGCGGGGATGATCGCGCCGGGCCATGCCTATGCGTGGTCGTCCCCGGCGGCGCCCGGCATCCTCATGAAGTCGCTGTGGCGCAACGACCAGGCGCTGCGCTTCAAGTTCTCGGCCGATCCGCGCTTCTGGAAGTGGATGTGGAAGTTCTGGGGCCAGTGCACGCCGGAACGCGCAGCGACCAACACCAAGCGCAAGCTGCGGCTCAGCCTCTACTCGCAGGGGATATTCCACGAGACGGTGGCGGCGACCGGCATCAAGTACGATTCCAACCAGGGCGGCCTCCTCTATCTCTACCGCACGCCCTCGAGCTTCCGGGCCGCGGCGACCAAGTCGAAGATCCTGTCGGACAACGGGGCGAGCATCCAGACGCTCGACCCCGACCAGGCGGCAAGGATCGATCCGGCGCTCGAAAACGTGAAGAACCAGTTCGCCGGCGCGCTCTACGTCTCCAGCGACGAGACCGGCGACTGCCGCCTCTTCGCGCGCAACATGCGCCACTTCCTCGAGCCCAAGGGCGTCAAGTTCAAGTTCGACACCACCATCACGGGCTTCGACATCGAGGGCGATACGATCAAGGCGGTCGTCACCGACAAGGGCCGCGAGAGCGCCGACATCTACGTCGTGTCGCTCGGCGTCTACAGCCCGCATCTGGCGGAGCCCCTGGGCGTCGACCTCCCGATCTACCCGGTCAAGGGCTATTCCGTGACCTTCCCCGTCGCCGGGCGCAACAATCCGCCCAAGATCGGCGGCGTGGACGAGGAGAATCTCGTCGCCTACACGCCGATGGGCGACCGGCTGCGCGTCACCTCGACGGCGGAGTTCTCAGGCTACAGCAACAGCCACACGCCGTCCGACTTCCGCAACATGCTGAAGGTCATCAAGGGACTGTTTCCGGAAGGTGCGGACTACGCGCAGGGCGAATACTGGGCGGGCCTCCGGCCCATGACCCCGGAAGGCACGCCCATCATCGGACGCGGCAAGCAGAGGAACCTCTATTTCAACACCGGCCAGGGCCACATGGGCTGGACCATGAGCCACGCCGGCGCGCGCATCGTCACCGACATCATCCAAGGCAAGACGCCTGCGATCCCCATGGACGGCATGACCGTGCCTGCCTGAGGCGGATCCGGTTTCTCGCCCTTCATCCGGATTGGCAAGGCAAAGTCCGGGATCTCCTTTCGTAGCTCTCACGCTCTCGATCCCGGACAGCCGCTTCGCGGCTTCCGGGATGACGGGTTATGCTTGATCGCAGGAGAAGACGCGCAACCGCGGAGCCTCATGCCATGAGCGAGCCTTTCGACGATCTGGAAACGCGCGATCCGGCCGTGCGGGAGCGGGCGCTCCTCGAAAAGCTGCCCGGCTTCCTCGCCTCGACCGTTGCGCGCTGCCCCGGCTGGGCGCGGCAGCTCGCGGGCGTCGACACGAAGGCCGTCAGTTCGCGCGCGGCACTGGCGCGCCTTCCCGTCCTGCGCAAGGCGGACCTCAAGGACCGGCAGCAGGCCGAGCCGCCCTTCGGCGGCTTCGCGTCGGGCGATGCGAAAACGTTCGGCCGGCTCTTCCAGTCGCCGGGCCCGATCTTCGAGCCGATGGGCGAGGGCGAGGATCCCTGGCGGATGGGGCGGGCCCTTCACGCGGCGGGCTTCCGCGCCGGCGACGTGGTCCACAACGCCTTCGCCTATCACCTCACCCCTGGCGGCTTCATTCTCGACAAGGCGGCCAGGGCGCTCGGCTGCGCGGTCGTGCCGGCGGGCGTCGGGAACACCGAGATGCAGATCGACGCCATCGCGCATCTCAAGCCCTCGGGCTACACAGGCACGCCGGACTTCCTGAAGGTGCTGCTCGACAAGGCCGCGGAGCTCGGTCGCGACGCCTCCTCGATCAGGCGCGCGCTCGTGTCGGGCGGCGCGCTCTATCCGTCGCTGCGCGAGGAATATGCGGCACGCGGCGTCACGGTGCTCCAGTGCTACGCGACCGCGGAGGCCGGGCTCATCGCCTATGAGAGCGAGGCGCTTGAAGGGATGATCTTGGGGGAGGACATCATCGTCGAGATCGTGCGGCCGGGCACCGGCGACCCGGTGCCCCAAGGCGAGGTCGGAGAGGTGGTGGTGACGACCTTCAGTCCCGTCTATCCGATGGTGCGGCTCGCGACCGGCGACCTTTCGGCCGTGTTGCCGGGACACAGTTCCTGCGGGCGCACCAACATGCGGATCCGGGGCTGGCTCGGGCGGGCCGACCAGACGACGAAGATCAAGGGCATGTTCGTCCATCCCTCGCAGGTGGCGGAGATCGGCCGACGGCACCCGGAGCTCGGCCGGCTGCGGCTCGTCGTGACGCGCGAGGCGGAACAGGACGTGGCCGTTCTCAAGGCGGAAGGCCGAGGCGGCGAAGACCTGGAGAGGGCCGTGGCCGAGACCGCGCAAGGAACATGCAAGGTGCGCGTGCGGGTGGAGATCGTTCCGCCGGGCACTCTTCCCAATGACGGCAAGGCGATCGCCGACGAGCGCTCGCCGGGCTGAAGTCTTCGCTGGCCGGTGCGCTTAACACCGGCACGGGATTCCGCTATCCCGGTGGCATGGACGCCCGTTCCAGCGACACTTCCAGCGAAACGCGCTCCGCCGGGCACCCGCCCGCCAGATCCGGCCGGATCGGCGTGCTGCTGGTCAATCTCGGCACGCCCGAGGCGACCTCCTACTGGCCGATGCGCGCCTATCTCAAGGAATTCCTTTCGGACCCCCGCGTCATCGAGACCAACCGGGTGCTCTGGTGGGTGATCCTCAACGGCATCATCCTCACGACCCGGCCGAAGCGCAGCGGCCATGCCTACGAGAAGATCTGGAACCGCGAACGGAACGAGTCGCCGCTGAAAACCATCACGCGCGCGCAGGCCGAGGGTGTCGCGGCGGCGCTCGCAGAAGATCCGCGTATCTCGGTCGGGTGGGCCATGCGCTACGGCAAGCCGCCGATCGCGGACCGGATCGCGGGGCTGAAGGAGGAAGGCTGCGACCGCATCCTGATCTTTCCGCTCTATCCTCAGTATGCTGCCGCCACGACGGCTTCCGTCATGGACAAGGCTTTCGATGCGCTGAAAGTCATGCGGTGGCAGCCTACGATCCGCGAGGTGCCGCCCTATTTCGACGACTCGGGCCATATCGGGGCGCTGGCGGAAAGCGTGCGGACGCATATGGCCGGACTCAAATGGAAGCCCGACCGCATCGTCGCCTCCTTCCACGGACTCCCCGAATCCTATGTTGAGAAGGGAGACCCCTATCGCGACCAGTGCGAGGAGACGGTTCGTCTGCTCCGGGCAGAGCTCGGATCGGAGGCGCCGGATCTGGTGATGACTTTCCAGTCACGCTTCGGGCGCGCGGAGTGGATCAAGCCCTATACCGACGCTACCGTCGAGGAGCTGGCGAAGTCAGGGGTACGGAACCTGCTGGTGATCACGCCGGGCTTCGCGGCGGACTGCGTGGAAACGCTCGAGGAGATCGGCATCGGAACGCGCGAGGTCTTCCTGTCGAACGGCGGGGAGAATTTTTCCGTCGTGCCCTGCCTCAATGCCGGCGGGGAATCCGTCCTTATGCTGACGAATATCGTGCGGCGCGAGCTGTCCGGCTGGGTTTGATCGCACCCCTCGTCCTGAGCCTGTCGAAGGACGACGCATCTTGCCTCACCCTTCGACAGGCTCAGGGTGAGGTCTCGTGACTCCCGTTCGGAAGCTGCCTCTGGCATGACCGGCATGGCGGTCGTAAGCTTCCCCTCCGCATGAAGCGACCCGGAGAACCGGGCGGGAAGGAGGAAGAATGGCCAAGGAAATCTTCGTGGCGTACGGCATCGACGTCGATGCGGTGGCGGGCTGGCTCGGCTCCTATGGCGGCGAGGACTCGCCCTGCGACATCACGCGCGGGCTGTTCGCGGGCGAGGTCGGCTCGCCGCGACTGCTGCGGCTCTTCAAGAAGTGGGATATCCGCACCACCTGGTTCATCCCCGGCCACTCGATCGAGACCTTTCCGAAGGAGATGAAGGCCGTGGCGGATGCCGGCCACGAGATCGGCATGCACGGCTACAGCCACGAGAACCCGACCGCCACGACGCCCGAGCAGGAGGAGGCGATCTTCGACAAGTGCATCGAGGTCATCACCAAGCTCGCGGGCGAACCGCCGCGCGGCTATGTGGCGCCGTGGTGGGAGCTCGGACCGAAGACTGCGGAGCTGCTTCTCCGAAAGGGCCTCAAATACGATCACTCGATGATGAACAACGACTTCCACCCCTTCTATGTGCGGGTGGGGGATTCCTGGACCAAGATCGACTACTCCAAGCACCCGTCCCACTGGATGAAGCCGCTGCAGCGCGGGAAGGAGACCGATCTCGTCGATATCCCGGCCTCCTGGTATCTCGACGACCTGCCGCCCATGATGTTCATGAAGGCCGCGCCCAACAGCCACGGCTTCGTCAATCCGCGCCACCTGGAAGAGATGTGGCGCGACCAGTTCGACTGGGTCTATCGCGAATACAACTATGCGGTCTTCACCTTCACGATCCATCCGGACGTGTCGGGGAAGCCCCAGAACCTGCTGATGCTCGAGCGGCTCTACGAATACATCAGCGGGCACGAGGGCGTGAAGTTCGCGACCTTCGAGGAGATCGCGGACGATTTTCTGAAGCGCTATCCGCGCAAGGGCAAGAAGCGGCCGAAGTCTTGAGCATGGCCCTGCCAGGCTGGATAGCCCTCATCCGCTCATTCCCGCGCAGGCGGGAATCCATACGGCTTGCCCACAGGGCTCTGCGCTTGTGGGTCCCCGCTTTCGCGGGGACGAGCGGGAGGTTCGTGGTCGAGCCAGGTCAAGAGGTGTCCTGACGCCATGTGCGGGCTCTGCGGCGCGTTCGGCGTTTCCGACCACTGGGCGGCGAGCCCTGGCGAGGCGTCGGCGGCAGAGCGCCACGGGCGCGCCTCCGTCGCCAATCAGGTGCTGGGGCTCTACGGCCTGAAGCTCAAGCCCTGGGGCAATCGCTTCACGCTCCAGGGGCCCACGGGCCGCAGCGCCGTGGTCGACCATTTCGGCACGCTGTGGCCGGAGGCCGAAAAGCTCGCGGGCCGGCCCTGCGACCCGCTCGACCCCGCAGTGCTCGAGGCTCTGGAGGCGAGCCGGAGATGAGCGACGTCTGGGGCGCGCCCGTCACGGCCAACCTGCTCACGGGCTTCCTCGGCGCGGGCAAGACGTCGCTCCTGAAGCGTCTGCTCCGGCAGCCGGAGCTTTCCGATACGGCGGTGCTGATCAACGAGTTCGGCGAGGTGGGGCTCGACCATCTCCTGGTCGAGGAGGTGGACGAGGACCTGGTGCTGCTGAAGAGCGGCTGCGTGTGCTGCACCATAAGAGGCGATCTCAAGGAGGCCTTGGCGCGGCTCCACGGGCGGCGGCAGCGGGGCGAGGTGCCGGCCTTCTCCCGCGTCGTGATCGAGACGACGGGGCTTGCCGACCCCGCGCCCATCGTCGCCACCCTCGCCACCGATCCCATGCTCCGGCACCATTTCCGGCTCGGCAATGTCGTCACCGTCGTCGATGGCCTTTCGGGCGAACGCAACCTGAAAGACTTCCCCGAGGCTGCGCGGCAGGCCGCCGCCGCCGACCGGGTGGTCCTCTCGAAGATCGACCTTGCGGAGGCCAGGGCGGTCGATCGCCTGCACCGGCGGCTGGCGGCGCTCAATCCCGCGGCCCAGATCATGGAGGCGGACGAGGAGACGGAAGCGGAAGCGCTGCTCCTGACGCAGGACATGGGCGCGCACGGCGCCTCGCTTGCCGAGGCGGAGCGCTGGATGGAAGCGGGCGAGGCCCACGCGCACCATCCCGACCGCAGCCGGCACGGCGACATCCGGTCTTTCGTGATCGAGCGCGAGGCGCCGGTCGACTGGCTAGCCTTCGGGCTCTGGCTCTCCATGCTGCTCAACCGGCATGGTGAACGGATCCTGCGGCTCAAAGGCCTCGTGCGGGTCGACGGACAGGCTGGACCCGTGGCGGTCCAGGGGGTCCAGCATCTCGTTCACAAGCCGGTGCATCTGGAGCGCTGGCCGGGCGACGACCGGCGCACGCGGCTGGTGGTCATCGGGAAGGACCTCGATCCGGAGCTCGTGCGGCGCTCCTTCGAGGCGTTCGTGGGGTAGCCTCTGTTGTCATGCCCGGACTCGTTCCGGGCATCCATGAACACCGGTGGATGCAACGATTGGCAGGGCGGTGTTCGTGGATTGCCGGGTCAAGCCCGGCAATGACAGAAGGGACCTCTACAAAATCGTCTGGCCGGTCTTCTTCCAGTCGGCGAGGAAGGCGTCGATGCCCTTGTCGGTGAGCGGGTGCTTGACCAGGCTTTTGAGGATCGCCGGCGGCACGGTGGCGACGTCGGCGCCCGCGATCGCCGCGTCCTTCACGTGGTTCATGGTGCGGATCGAGGCGGCGAGGATCTGCGTCTCGAAGGCGTAGTTGTCGTAGATCACGCGCATCTCGCGGATGAGCTCCATGCCGTCGAGGCCGATGTCGTCGAGCCTGCCGATGAAGGGCGAGATGAAGGTCGCCCCCGCCTTGGCCGCGAGCAGCGCCTGGTTGGCGCTGAAGCAGAGGGTGACGTTCACCATCGTGCCGGCCTGGGTGAGCGCGCGGCAGGCCTTGAGCCCCTCGAGCGTCAGCGGCACCTTGACCGTCACGTTGGGCGCGATCTCCGCCAGGCGCCGGCCCTCCGACACCATGCCGTCGGCATCGAGCGCCGTCACCTCGGCCGAGACCGGACCCTCGACCACGGCGCAGATCTGCCGGATCGTCTCCTTGAAGTCGCCGCCCGACTTGGCGACGAGCGAGGGATTGGTGGTGACGCCGTCCAGAAGCCCCGTCGCCGCGATGTCGCGGATCTCGGCAATGTCGGCGGTATCGACGAAGAACTTCATGTATTCCTACCCCTGTCCGTCACCTGCGGCTCGATCCGGGCACAAAAGGATTGCCGGGTCGAGCCCGGCATTAACGCCTTTGTTCGGCTGGGCACGCTAGCAGGAAAGCGCCGCGCGCCGAAAGGGTTGCGGGCGGTGCGGCGGCCCCGCGCTTGACCTCCGGAAAGCCGCCTGCCATCTAGCGCCTCAATTGCCGGCCTCATGCTTCAATGGGCTCGGCACGAGGCCTCGTCCCTGAGCCCGTCGAAGGGCGAGGCGCTTTCCTCAACAATCAGGCTTTCCCCGCCTCGCATGGCCGACACCGCCCACATCCGCAACTTCTCCATCATCGCCCATATCGACCACGGCAAGTCCACGCTCGCCGACCGGCTGATCCAGATGACGGGGGGGCTCTCCGCCCGCGAGATGCGCGATCAGGTGCTCGATTCCATGGAACTCGAGCGCGAGCGCGGCATCACCATCAAGGCGCAGACGGTGCGGCTCGACTATCGCGCCAAGGACGGAGAACTCTACGAGCTCAATCTCATCGACACGCCGGGGCATGTGGACTTCGCCTACGAAGTGAACCGGTCGCTGGCGGCGGTCGAAGGCTCGCTCCTGGTCGTCGACGCGAGCCAGGGTGTGGAGGCCCAGACGCTCGCCAATGTCTACCAGGCGATCGAGAACAACCACGAGATCATTCCCGTCCTCAACAAGGTGGACCTGCCGGCGGCCGAGCCGGACCGGGTGCGCCAGCAGATCGAGGACGTGATCGGGCTCGACGCGTCGGAGGCGCTCGAGATCTCCGCCAAGACGGGCATCGGCATCGACACGGTGCTCGAGGCGATCGTCGCGCGGCTGCCCGCGCCCAATGGCGAACTGAAGGCGCCGCTCAAGGCGCTCCTCGTCGATTCCTGGTACGACCCCTATCTCGGTGTCGTGGTGCTCGTGCGACTCTTCGACGGAGAGCTCAAGAAGGGCCAGCGCATCCGTCTCGTCTCGACCGGCGCCGCCTACCAGGTGGAGCGCGTCGGCATCTTCCGGCCGAAGCAGGAGATGATCGAGAAGCTCGGGCCGGGGGAGATCGGCTTCTTCACGGCCGCCATCAAGCAGGTCGCCGACACGCGCGTCGGCGACACGGTGACGGAGGAAAGGAACCCGACACCCAACCCGCTCCCCGGCTTCAAGCCCGCCCAGCCCGTGGTGTTCGCGGGCTTCTTCCCGGTCGATACCGCCGAGTTCGAGGCGCTGCGCGACGCCATGGGCAAGCTCCGCCTCAACGACGCGAGCTTCGGCTACGAGATGGAAACCTCGGCGGCGCTCGGCTTCGGCTTCCGCTGCGGGTTCCTCGGGCTTCTTCATCTGGAGATCGTGCGCGAACGGCTCGAGCGCGAGTTCTCGATCGAGCTCATCACCACCGCGCCGTCCGTGGTCTACCGGCTCCACATGACGGACGGCGTTGTCAAGGAGATGCACAACCCGGTCGACATGCCGGATCCTGTGAAGATCGACCACATCGAGGAGCCGTGGATCAAGGCGACGATCCTGGTGCCGGACGACTATCTGGGCTCGGTCCTGAAACTCTGCGAGGACCGGCGCGGGCGGCAGAAGGAGCTGACCTATGCCGGGAGCCGCGCCATGCTCGTCTACGAGCTGCCGTTGAACGAGGTGGTGTTCGACTTCTACGACCGGCTGAAGTCGGTCAGCCGAGGCTATGCGAGCTTCGACTACCACATCGAGGGCTACGAGACGGGCGACCTCGTGAAGATGCAGATCCTGGTCAACAGCGAGCCCGTGGACGCGCTCTCGATCGTCGTGCACCGGGCGCGGGCGGAGGCCAGGGGCCGCGTCATGTGCGAGAAGCTCAAGGACCTCATCCCGCGGCACATGTTCAAGATCCCGATCCAGGCGGCGATCGGGGGCCGCGTCATCGCGCGCGAGACCATCGCGGCGCTCAGGAAGGACGTGACCGCCAAGTGCTACGGCGGCGATGTCTCACGCAAGCGCAAGCTTCTCGAGAAACAGAAGGAAGGCAAGAAGAAGATGCGCCAGTTCGGGAAGGTGGACATCCCGCAGGACGCCTTCATCGCCGCGCTCAAGATGGACGAGAACTAAGTCTCTGCCCGTCTTGGTAGAGGCAGGCTTGTGCGCCTGATTCAGGGGTTGTAGGCTCGCCGCGAACCTTCAAGGGGGGTTAACGCGATGAAATGGCTCGTTTCCTGCCGCCCGGCATTGGCGACGACGTGTCTGGTCTTGACGCTGAGCGCTTCCGCCCTCCAGGCCGATGAAACCATCAACCTTCCGTTCAAGGCCGAAGCCGGCGACGAGTACCGAGTCACCGTTCAGAGGACCGAGAAGCGTCTCAAGGGGGATGATCCGGTTTCCCAGGTAGAGACGAACGCGGCCTACGAC
This sequence comes from Parvibaculaceae bacterium, assembly GCA_050181295.1. GTDB lineage: Bacteria > Pseudomonadota > Alphaproteobacteria > Rhizobiales > Aestuariivirgaceae > JBFXDI01. Next base: position 54,367 of record JBFXDI010000009.1, read on the forward strand.
GCCCGAATCGTCGTGAAATTGTC